>NZ_JBHXRA010000001.1:351965-509163 GCF_042717045.1 Nocardia sp. NPDC058633 | reverse complement strand
CAGGGCGACGAAGGAGCAAGCAACGGTGGCTGACCGGCGGCCCCTCGGGGCCGCGGACACGCGCGCGCCAGCGCGCCGACAATTCAGTTCTTGGGGAACTTGAACTGCGACATGTCGATCCCCTCGAGCCCTGGCGGCAACTGATCCAACCCGGGCGGCATGTTCGACAGGTCCATGCCCGGCGGCAGCCCCGGCATTCCGGCGGGCATCCCGGGGAATCCACCGCGCACCTTCGGCGGTGTGGGCCCACGCCCACCCTTCTTGCCCTTCTTACCGCCCTTTTTGTTGTTGCCGCGGCGAGCGCCCGGCATGCCCATCTGCCGACCCATCATCGCCATCATCTTCTTGGCTTCGAAGAACCGGTCGACGAGCTGGTTGACCTCGGAAACCTGCACCCCGGAGCCGTTGGCGATGCGCAGGCGCCGCGAGGCGTTGATGATCTTCGGATTGTCGCGCTCGGCGCGTGTCATGCCCCGGATGATCGCCTGCACCCGGTCGAGCTGCTTGTCGTCGACCGCGGCCAGCGCGTCCTTCATCTGGCCCGCGCCGGGCAGCATCCCGAGCAGGTTGCCGATCGGACCCATCTTGCGGATGGCCAGCATCTGGTCGAGGAAGTCCTCGAGGGTGAGTTCGCCGCTGCCGATCTTGCGCGCGGTCTCCTCGGCCTGCTGGGCGTCGTAGACCTGTTCGGCCTGCTCGATGAGCGTGAGCACATCGCCCATGCCGAGGATGCGCGAGGCCATCCGGTCGGGATGGAAGACGTCGAAGTCCTCGAGCTTCTCACCGGTGGAGGCGAACATGATCGGCGCGCCGGTGACGTTGCGCACCGACAGCGCAGCGCCACCGCGGGCGTCACCGTCGAGCTTGGTGAGCACGACACCGGTGAACCCGACACCGTCGCGGAAGGCTTCGGCGGTGCTGACCGCGTCCTGACCGATCATCGCGTCGAGCACGAACAGTGTCTCGTCGGGCTGCACGGCATCGCGGATGCCCGCGGCCTGGCGCATCAGCTCGGCGTCGATACCGAGGCGACCGGCGGTATCGACGATGACCACGTCGTACTGCTTGGCCTTGGCCTCTTCGATACCGCCTGCGGCCACCGCGACGGGGTCGGCCGCGGTGATCCCGAGCGGGTTGTCGCCGCCACCGATGGAGGTGCCGCCGTGCGGGGCGAACACGGGTACGCCCGCGCGCTCACCGACGACCTGCAGCTGGGTGACCGCGCCGGGACGCTGGAGGTCACAGGCCACCAGCAACGGCTGATGCCCCTGACCCTTGAGCCATTTGGCCAGCTTGCCCGCGAGGGTGGTCTTACCCGCACCCTGCAGACCGGCCAGCATGATGACCGTCGGCGGGTTCTTGGCGAGGTTCAGTCGGCGGGTCTCGCCACCGAGGATCGCCACGAGTTCCTCGTTGACGATCTTGACGACCTGCTGCGCGGGATTGAGCGCGCCGGAGACCTCCGCGCCCTTGGCGCGTTCTTTGACGTTGGCGATGAAGCCGCGCACCACGGGCAGCGCGACGTCGGCCTCGAGGAGTGCGAGGCGGATCTCACGCGCGGTGGCGTCGATGTCGGCCGGTGACAGACGCCCCTTACCGCGCAGATCCTGCAGTGCACCGGTAAGCCGGTCGGACAGGGATTCGAACACCGATCGCGCTCCTGATCTGAAAGGGTCTCAGGTCGTCTGACCGAAGTCGGACGTCTCTTGCCCTCCCAGGGTAATGGAGGTTATTCGGTGTGCCGCACGTGCGGTGGCGCCGTGCGGCGCAACTCGTGGGATTCGATGTTCACCAGATACACCGCTTCTCTGCCGGTGAGGCCGAGTTCGCGCGAGAGCGCCTCGATCCGAAGCCATTCGGAATCGGCGCTGTCGGCGTGATGGGCAGCGGTCGAGGCGATGGTCATCGCGGCCAACGCCTGCGCACCACTGAGGGTGCGACCCGGCAACCACGAAACCACCCACAGGTCACCACCGACGCAGCGCGCGATGTGCGCGGTCGCGTCGCTGGTCATCATCGATGCGGAAACGACTTCGATAGCCACGGATCAGCTCCCCTCGTACGAGTGACAGCCAGACCTGGGAAATGCTATAGGTCTCATCTCGACTTATCGGACCGTGAGAACGCTGTGTAGCAACCTGATAGCAATCGGTGAGTAAATCGTGTCCTTGCGGTATCAGTCGACGTCGGCGGTTTCGGTCGGGGGTGGGGCGGGAGCAGGCCGTGGAACCACGTCGAGGACGGCCTTCTCGATACGGTGGCGCAGGGCAGGGCTGTCGGCATCGCCCAGATCGAGGCAGAAGGCGTCGACCACGGCCGAGCCCATCGTGACCACCTTGGCCCACCGGACATTCGCGCCCGTCGCGGCGAAGGCTCCGGCGAGTCGGCTCAGCAAACCGAGGCGATCATCGGCGCGCAGCTCGAGAATCGCCTGGCCCGGTGTGCTGGAAGGTGACCAGATCAGGCGCGGTGCGGCACGCGCGTACCGACCCGGCCCGGCCCCGACTGCTTCGGCTTCGCGTTTGGCCAGCGCCGCGGGCAGGTCGAGTGCGCCGTTGGTGGCGCGGATGAGTTCCTGCCGCAGCAGGCCCGCGTCCGGCGGGTCACCGAATTTCGGCATCACCACGAAGGTGTTGATCGCCGAATCCCCGGCACTGCCCAGTGACGCCGAGAGCACACGCAGCGCGTGCAGCGCCAGCACACCGGCAGCGTCGGAGAGCAGGCCGGGCTCGTCGGGGGCGATCACCGTCACCACGAAGGTGTGCTTGCCGTCGCCGGGCGCGAGGGTGACGTGCACGCCGCCCGCTCGTGCCCTGTCCAAGAGCTCGGGGGCGATCGGTTCGGGTCGCGGCAGTACCTCCCCCGCCATGACGAGTCGGCAACGGCGCACCAGATCACCGATCAGCGAAGCCTTCCAGTCGCCCCACACGCCGGGGCCGGTGGCCATCGAGTCGGCTTCGGCCAGGGCGTGCAGCAGTTCGAGCAGCCCCACGTCTCCGCCGAGCGCGTCGGCGACGTGCTGTACGACCGCCGGGTCGCCCAGGTCGCGGCGAGTCGCGGTGTCGGGCAGCAGCAGGTGGTGCCGCACGATCGCGCTGAGGGTGCGCACATCCGAGGGCCACAGGCCGAGCCTGCGACCGATGTGGGTGGCCAGTTCGGCGCCGACGATGCTGTGGTCGCCCGTTCGGCCCTTGCCGATGTCGTGCAGCAGCGCGCCGAGGGCGAGCAGGTCGGGCCGGGCGACCCTGGTGCTCAGGCCGCTGGCGTAGGCGACCGTCTCCATCAGGTGCCGATCGACGGTCCAGGTGTGCAGCGCGTCGCGCGGCGGGAGATCACGCACCGCGCCCCATTCGGGAAAGAGCCTGCCCCACAGGCCCGTTCGGTCGAGTGCTTCCACCGCGTCGATGCTGCCGCGGCCCGCGCCCAGCAGCACGAGCAGATCGTTGAGCGCGTCCTTGGGCCACGGTTCGCGCAGTTCGGGCGCGTCCTCGGACAGGCGGTTGAGCGTGGTCGCCGACATCGGCAGCCCGGTCTGCGCCGACGCCGCCGCCACCCGCAGGATCAGCCCGGGATCGCGTTGCGGACGGGCGTCTCTGGCCAGTACGACCTCACCGGAGTGCTCGACCACCCCCTCATCGAGTGGTCGGCGCACCGGCATCCGACGCAACCGGGCCAGGCCGCGCCGCGGGAGCGCGTTGGCGGCCGTGCGCAGGCCCACGTCGCACGAATAGCTCACCGTACGCGCCGAATCGGTCAGTGTCCGGGCGAGATCGAAGCGGTCGCCGATACGCAACGCGGCGCCGATCTCGTCGGCGTCCTGGGCACGCAGCTGATCGCGGGCCCGGCCCGCGACCCGGTGCAGTTCGGTGCGCACGTCGAGGAGTCTGCGGTGGGCCTGCTTCAGGCCGCCACCCGGGACCTCGGGGCCCAACCCCGGCATGGCGTCGGTCAGCTGGGCGATCGAGAGGGCGTCGAGCAGTTGGATATCGCGCAGGCCGCCGCGCCCGTTCTTGAGATCGGGTTCGGCGCGGTGGGCGATCTCGCCGCTGCGCTGCCACCGTGTGGTGGTCTGGGCGATGAGGGCGTCGAATCGGGACCGGATCCCGGTGCGCCACTCCCTGCGCACGCCGCCGATGAGCAGATTGCTGAGGTCCTGGTCGCCGACGATGTGGCGGGCTTCCAGCAGGCCGAGCCCGGCGATCATGTCGTCGGCGGCCACCCGCAGCGCCTGCGGGACGGTGCGCACGCTGTGGTCGAGCTTGATGTGGGCGTCCCACAGGGGGTACCAGAGTTGATCGGCGACCTCCGAGACCACCTTGGGGTCGACGTCGTCGTGGAGCAGGACGAGGTCGAGATCGGAGTAGGGCAGCATCTCGCGCCGTCCGAGTCCGCCCACCGCCACGACCGACAGGCCGCTGTCGGCGGTGATGCCGAGTTCGTTGCCCTTGCTGGTGAGCCACAGTTCGAACAGGTCGACCAGGGCTTCGCGCAGCGATTCCGGATCGAGCCGCGGATTGCGGGTGCCCGCGCCGTCGAGCAGTTGCGCCCTGGCCTTGACCAGATCCGCCGCTCCGTTGTTCTGCATACCGCCGTTCCGTGCCACAGCCCACACCACCATTTCATGCGGGCGGCCCCGCCCCGACCGGATTCTCGCCGGTGGGAGCGGGGCCGCCGCTCGATCGTTTCCTCGTGCGTGCCTACCGAATTACAGGGCGTCGCTTCCGCGTTCGCCGGTACGGACGCGGATGATGGTGTCCACCGGGGTCACCCACACCTTGCCGTCACCGATCTTGCCGGTGCGCGAGGCCTCGACGATCACCTCGACGACCTTCTCCACCGACGCATCGTCGACGACGACCTCGACCCGGACCTTGGGCACGAAATCCACCGAGTACTCGGCACCGCGGTAGACCTCGGTGTGGCCCTTCTGCCGGCCGTATCCCTGGACTTCGCTGACGGTCATGCCGAGCACGCCTGCCTGTTCCAGCCCGGTTTTCACATCTTCGAGCGTGAACGGTTTGACGATTGCCGTAACCAGTTTCATGTTCGTCATGCCTCCTTGACGAGTGAGCGTGCCGTGCCACCCACAGCAGCGAAATCGTATGCGGTTTCCGCGTGCTCGGCCTCGTCCAGGCCTGCGGCCTCGGACTCTTCACTGGCGCGCAGGCCGATCGTGAACTTGATCGCGTACGCGATGACGGCCGTGGCGACCAGCGAGTAGGCCAAGACGACGAAAGCACCGACAGCCTGCAGCTTCAACTGCTCGACCCCACCACCGTAGAACAAGCCGGTGACGCCCGCCGGAGCTTCGCTCGTAGCGACCAGACCGACCATCAGGGTGCCGACCAGGCCACCGACCAGGTGAACGCCGACCACGTCGAGCGAATCGTCGAAGCCGAAGCGGAACTTCAGGCCGACGGCCAGGGCGCACAGCGCACCGGAGACCACACCGATGGCCAGGGCGCCGACCACGTTCACCGAGGAACAAGCCGGGGTGATCGCGACAAGACCGGCGACGATGCCCGAGGCGGCGCCGAGCGAGGTCGGGTGACCGTCACGGATCTTCTCCACGAGCAGCCAGGCCATCATCGCGGCGGCGGTGGCGATCGTGGTGGTGAGGAAGGTGGCACCGGCGATGCCGTTGGCACCGAGCGCCGAACCGGCGTTGAAGCCGTACCAGCCGAACCACAGCAGACCGGCGCCGAGCATCACGAACGGCAGGTTGTGCGGACGGAACGGCGTCTTCGGCCAGCCCTTGCGCTTGCCGAGGATGAGGCACAGCACCAGACCGGCGGCGCCGGCGTTGATGTGGACCGCGGTACCACCGGCGAAGTCGATCGCCTTGAGGTTGTTGGCGATCCAGCCGCCCGCCTCAGCGGTGTAACCGTCGAAGGCGAAGACCCAGTGCGCGACGGGGAAGTAGACGACGGTGGCCCAGATTCCGGCAAATACGAGCCACGAGCCGAACTTCAGGCGGTCGGCGACCGCGCCCGAGATGAGAGCGACCGTGATGATCGCGAACATGAGCTGGAAGGCGACGAAGACCGTGAGCGGGATGCCCGAGGTGATCGGGGCCGTCGGGTCTTCCGGGGTCGCCGTGAACAGCGGAATGCCCGCCGAATCCGCGCCGGTACCGCCGAAGATGCTCTTCAGGCCGAAGTACTGGAGAGGATCACCGATCAGGTTGCTCTTGTCCTCGCCGAACGTCATCGAGAAGCCGTATAGACACCACAGAATGGTGACCAGGCCCATCGCGGAGACGCTCATCATGATCATGTTCAGCACGTTCTTGCCACGGACCATGCCGCCGTAGAAGAACGCCAAACCCGGCGTCATCAACAGCACGAGCGCTGCCGACGCCAGCATCCAAGCGGTATCACCGGTATCCGGTGTACCGATCAGTGGAAATGCCACCTTGTCTTCCTCCTCATCTCGGGCCTCGCCGATGACGGCAAAAAGGACCTGTACAGAGGGTCGCCACTCGGTGTTTCGTCCGTTGAGCTGTGGTGTTTCGCCTGAGTGAACGGATAGCGGTGTTGTGTTGCATCCACGTTTCGCGTGGTTGGCACCAGCTTGTCAGCTCACGGTGAGGTCGGTACGGATGTGCGGTTCGCCACGAGTTCGCGCGGCGATTCGCCACGGTGCCGGTGCGCGCGAACAGTGATGTCAGACCCGAGAAACGACGATGCCCGCCCGATCGCTGGATCGGGCGGGCAACGACGAAACAGCTACGAGGTTCCCCCGAGCAGCGCGTCGACGAACGCGCCGGGCTCGAAGGGCGCCAGATCGTCGGCGCCCTCGCCGAGACCGACGAGTTTCACCGGCACACCGAGTTCGTGCTGCACCTGGAACACGATGCCGCCCTTGGCGGTGCCGTCGAGCTTGGTGAGCACCACGCCGGTGATGTCGACGACGTCGGCGAACACCCGCGCCTGCATCAGGCCGTTCTGGCCGACGGTGGCGTCGAGGACCAGCAGCACCTCGTCGACCTCGCCCTTCTTCTCCACAACCCGCTTGACCTTGCCCAGCTCGTCCATCAGGCCGGTCTTGGTGTGCAGGCGACCCGCGGTGTCGACGAGCACCGCGTCGACACCGCGGTCGATGCCCGCGGTGACCGCGTCGAAGGCGACAGCGGCGGGGTCGGCGGCCTCTTTACCGCGCACGGTCTCGGCGCCCACCCGCTCGCCCCAGGTCTGCAGCTGATCGGCGGCGGCGGCGCGGAAGGTGTCGGCGGCACCGAGCAGCACCCGGCGGCCGTCGGCGACGAGCACGCGGGCCAGTTTGCCGGTGGTGGTCGTCTTGCCGGTGCCGTTGACACCGACGACGAGCAGGATCGCGGGTTTGTCGCCGTGCGGGAGGGCATGGATGGAACGGTCGAGATCGGGGCGCAGCGCCTCGATGAGCACGTCCCGCAGGGCGCCACGGGCCTGTTCGGGAGTGCGCACGCTGCGCGAGGCCATCTCCTCGCGCAGCCGTTCGACGATCTTCGCGGTGCTCGCGGTGCCGATATCGGCCAGCACCAGGGTGTCCTCGATCTCCTCCCACGAATCCTCGTCGAGATCGCCGCCACCGAGCAGGCCGAGCAGGCTCTTGCCCACGGCGTTCTGGGAGCGGGCAAGGCGCCCCCGCAGGCGGACCAGACGGCCGGTGGTGGGGTCGATCTCCTCGATCGCGGTGGCGACCGCGTCGCCCTCGGCCGGGGCGGTGTCGACGGGAGCCTCGGTCAGCGGTGCGCTGGGCGCGGCCTCGGTCGGGGTGGTCTTCGGTGGCGCGGTGTCGGCCGCCTCGGCGCCAGCCGTGCCCGCGGGCGCGGCCTTCGTGGAGGCGTCGTCGGCGGGCGCGGTCTCGGTGGGCGCTGTGGCAGTGTCGGCGGGCGGCGCGTCAGCGGGCTCGGCGGGGGCGACGATGTCGAGGGTGGAGGCGTCGTCGGGAACCACCACGGCCTCGTCGACGGCCACATCACCGTCGGGCAGTGGCACGTCGGTGATGCCGCGGCGCGGGGCGTCACGCGGGATCGCGGCGTCGTCGCCGATGTGCGGTTGGCCGTCGGTGTCGGTGCGTTCTCCGACGGGCTCGGGCTTGGGCACGGTCGCCGTCGAGCCGCCCTGGCTGAAGCTGAACCCACCGGAGGCCGTGTAACCACCGGAGCGGTCCGTCAACTCCTTGTCCGGCTCGGGCGGGGCCAGCGAAATCTGGCGTCGCTTGTACAGGACGAAACCCGCGACGAGCGCCACCAACAGGACGGCGGCGATCGCGGCGATCAGGATCCACGCTTGCGAACTCACCCGGCGAGTCTATTCGGGCGGGCAGTTGCCGCACGTCGGCGGCGTCTACGCGGCAGGTCGGGGAGGCGTGGCCGGGCGCGTCGCGGCGTGGCGGAAATGCTACAGATTCGTTGTCCTGCGGAACTTCTGGCGCTTGCCCCATAGGATCGGCGGAGTGACCGATCGAAACGTGCTTGGGGGGCCGCTGGAAGAGTGCGGCACCGATCCTCTCACGGGCTTCTACCGGGACGGCTGCTGCAGCACCGGTCCGGAGGATCTCGGCAGCCACACCGTGTGCACCGTCGTGACGGCGGAATTCCTGGAGCATCAGGCCTCCATCGGCAACGACCTCAGCACCCCTCGCCCTGAGAACAATTTCCCCGGCCTGCAACCGGGCGACCGCTGGTGCGTGGTGGCGGTCCGCTGGTTGCATGCCCACGAGGACGGCGTGGCCGCCCCCGTGGTGCTGGCCGCCACCCACGAGAACGCACTGGAGGTCATCTCGATGGACATCCTCCGCAAATACGCGGTGGACGTGCCCGACGACGTCAGCGACCTCTTGTAGGAGCAGCCCCTGATCACGTGGGGGGCCGAGGGGCGGAAGAGTTGCGTCGGCGGTGGGTTTTCTGGCGACACGCCGGGGTTTCGTTACTTCCCCTGTTTCGCTATGGCCGACTTTCGCCGGTTCCGTTACGGGCGAGGGGTGGCTTCGCAGGCCGCGAGGATGAGGACGACGGCCGGGGCGAGAGGATCATCGACCCCATCGATGTCGTTGGATCGCAACATATCCGGTGAAGCGGTCCGCCACGTCGGTGACGAGGACATCGGAGCAAACCGCGCCCTGCCGTTGAGCCGAGGCGAGCAGCCCGCCCAGTGCACGACGGAACCGATCGCCCGCGCCGCGGCGCAGGGCGCGTGGCTGTCCCGGCCTCAGACCGTGGCCGACACCGGGTCGGTGACCTCGGCTCGGTTCAAGCGCTGGGAGATGACCTGGGTGATGCCGTCACCGCGCATGCTCACGCCGTAGAGAGCGTCGGCGATCTCCATGGTGGGCTTCTGGTGGGTGATGACGATCAGCTGGCTCTTCTCGCGCAACTGCTCGAACAGGCCGATGAGCCGGCGCAGATTGGTGTCGTCGAGCGCCGCCTCGACCTCGTCCATCACATAGAACGGGGAGGGCCGGGCCCGGAAGATGGCGACCAGCAAAGCCACCGCGGTGAGCGACTTCTCGCCACCGGAGAGCAGCGAGAGCCGTTTGACCTTCTTACCGGGCGGGCGGGCCTCGACCTCGATGCCGGTGGTGAGCATGTCCGACGGGTCGGTGAGCACCAACCTGCCCTCCCCACCGGGGAACAGTTTCCCGAAGACACCGACGAATTCGCGTTCCACGTCGGAGTAGGCCTCGGTGAACACCTGCAGGATGCGGGCGTCGACCTCGGCGACCACGTCGAGCAGGTCCTTGCGCGCGTTCTTGACGTCCTCGAGCTGGGTAGCGAGGAAGGTGTAGCGCTCTTCCAGGGCCGCGAATTCCTCCAGCGCAAGGGGATTCACCTTGCCGAGGGTGGTGAGGTCCTTCTCGGCGCGTTTGGCCCGGCGCTCCTGGGTGGGCCGGTCGTAGGGCATCGGCTGCGGCGCGCTGACCTGCTCGCCACGCTCCTTGGCTTCCTCGTACTCGTGCATCTCCAGCGCCGAGGGCGGCAACGGCACGTCGGGCCCGTATTCGGCGACGAGGTCGGCGAGTGCGATGCCGAACTGTTCGGAGATCGTGGTCTCCAGCTGTTCGATGCGCAGTGCCGCTTGGGCTTTGGCCACCTCGTCGCGGTGGACGGCGTCGGTGAGCTGGGCCAGCTGGGTGTTCAGCGCCCGCGCGCGTTCCTTCACCTGTTCCAGCGCGGCCGCGCATTCCCCACGGCGACGGACCAGTTCGTCGCGCCGCGCCGCGGCGGTGGCGACGACCTGTTCGAGCTCGTGCTTGATCTCGGCCCCCGACTCGGCGACCGCCGCGGCCACGGCGGCGGCCTGCCGCCGGGCGGCCTGCGCGCGTTCGGCGCGGGCCCTGGCCTCGCGCTCCCCGCGGGCCGCGCGGCGCAGCGAATCCGCTTTGCCCCGGACCGATTCCGCGCGTTCCTCCGAGGTGCGCACCGACAACCGGGCTTCGACCTCCATGGTTCGAGCCTCGGCGAGGGCGGCGGCGGCTTCCTCTCGTGCGTAGCCCGCGGTCTCGGTGCTCGCGGCACCGAGACTGTCGTCGCTGCCGTCGTGTTCGATCTCGGCATGGCGCAGGCGATCCTCGAGTTCGGCGAGCGAGGCGAGCGACTTCTCCCGTGCCGCTTCGGCTTCGGCACGCTGGGTGGCCAGCCGCTCCCCCTCGGTCTGCGCCGCGCGTGCGTTCTGCCCGACCCGCGCGAGCCGGTCGTAGATCGCCAGCAGCGCCTGATCGGATTCGTGCAGCGCCATCAGCGCGTGGTCGGCGGCGTCCTTCCGGTCGGTCTGCTCGGCCAGCGCACCCGCCAGCGCCGCCTCCAGCTCCTCGGCGTGGCGTTGCGCGGCCGCCAACTCCGCTGTGGCGGTATCGATATCGGCCTGGACCTCGAGCTGACTCGGCATCCGCTCCGCACCACCGACGACCCAGCCTGCACCGGCCAGATCGCCCTCACGGGTGACCACCCGCAGATCCGGGCGCAGCGAGACCAGGTCGGTGGCGGTCGCCAGATCATCGACGACCACGACGCCCGCGGTGAGCGCGGCCAGGGCGGGTCGCACCTGCTCGTCTCCGTCGAGCACATCGGCGAGCCACCGCGCTCCGGCGGGCAGATCACCGCGCATCGGCGGGGTCGGCGCCTCGGTAGCGAAGACGAAGGCCACCCGACCACCGTCACCGGTGCGCAATTCCCGCACCGCGGCGTCGGCGGTGGTCGCGGCGTCCGCCGTGATCGCGTCGGCGAGCGGGCCGAGCAGTGCGGCCACCGCGGCTTCGAATCCCGACTGCACGCGCAGCAGGCCGGACAGCCGTTCACCGAGTCCGCCCACCCCGTGCTCGAGCAGCCAGGCCGCCCCGTCCTTGCGCGCCAGGTTCATCCCGAGCGCTTCGATTCGGGCACCGAGCCGGGCAACCAGTTTGCTGGCCTCCCGGTCGAGTTCGCGAAGTTCGCGCACCCGCTCGTCGGCCAGTCCCTGCGCGGCGACGGCGTGCTCGTACTGGGCGTCCAGGCCCTTCTCGCCCGCGTCGAGTTCACCGAGCTCGTCCTGCACCGCGTCGTATTCGACCTGCGCGGCCTCGCCACGGTGGCGGGCGTCGGCGATGGCCACCGACAGGCGCGCGATCTCGGCGTCCACCGACTGGGCGCGGGTGCGCAATGTGTCGACCTGACCCGACAGCCGGGCCAGCCCTTCGCGTCGGTCGGCGATCGCGCGCACGGCCGCCAAGTGCGCCTGTTCGGCTGCTTTGGCGGCATGTTCGCGCTCGGCGAGGGCTTCGCGCGCGGCTTCGAGGGTTTCGGTGGCCATCTCGACCGCGTAGCGCAGTTCGGCCTCTTCGGCCTCGATCCGGTCGGCCTCGGCCTCGAGCTGTTCCGGGTCGCGACCGGTGCCGACCGGCGCTTCGGTGTGCAGGTGCCTGGCCCGGTCGCCGGCGATGCGGATGGTGGCGTTCACCCGTTCGGCCAGCGCCGAGAGCTGGAACCAGGTCTGCGCGGCGGCCTCGGCGCTGGGGCTCAGCCGCGAGAGCTGGAACTCCTGCTGCGCGAGCGCGGCGTTGGCGGCATCCAGTTCGGACTGCACGTTGATCTGCCGCTCGCGGGCGTAGGCCTCTTTGCTGAGCTGGGATTGCAGCTCGCCGCGTCGGGTGACCAGGTCGTCGGCGGCCAGGCGCAGCCGGGCGTCGCGCAGGTCGGCCTGCACGGTCTGCGCGCGACGGGCGACTTCGGCCTGGCGGCTGAGCGGCTTGAGCTGGCGCCGCAGTTCGGTGGTGAGATCGGTGAGCCGGGCGAGGTTGGCCTGCATCGCGTCGAGCTTGCGGACCGCCTTCTCCTTGCGCCTGCGGTGCTTGAGCACACCCGCGGCCTCTTCGACGAACGCGCGCCGATCCTCTGGCCGCGATTCCAAAATCGCCGAGAGCCTGCCCTGCCCCACGATGACGTGCATCTCGCGCCCGATACCGCTGTCGGACAGCAGTTCCTGCACATCCATCAGTCGGCACGTGCTGCCGTTGATCTCGTACTCGCCCGCGCCGTCGCGGAACATGCGCCGGGTGATCGACACCTCGGCGTAGTCGATGGGCAACGCACCGTCGGAGTTGTCGATGGTCAATGTCACCTCGGCGCGCCCGAGCGGTGCCCGCCCGACGGTTCCGGCGAAGATGACGTCCTGCATCTTCCCGCCCCGCAACGCTTTGGCACCCTGCTCGCCCATCACCCAGCTGAGCGCGTCGACGACATTGGACTTGCCGGACCCGTTGGGCCCGACGACGCAGGTAATGCCCGGTTCGAAGCGCAAAGTGGTCGCGGACGCGAAGGACTTGAAGCCCTTCAACGTCAAGCTCTTCAAATGCAAGCTTTGCCGCCTTTCCGAAATCGGGCCAAGCCTCGACGTGGGCCAGCGTATCGGAACGCGCGGCAGCAACAAGCGAGCACATCGGTAACTCACCGGGGGCGGGCCGAGCTCACACCCTCGTCACCCGCGGGTGCGCACCGACAGCGGGCCGGGAGCGTACCGCGGGTGCGGTCGCGGTCAGTGCGGGCTGTGTGGGTTCATGTGCCTGGCCTGCTTCTGCAGTTGGCGCAAGTGGGTCTCGCTGCCCGGGGTCGCTTCCCAGCCGGTGATCACGCGAAAGATCAGGACCGCGCCCCACGGGCCGATCACCCACATCGGCCAGAAGTAGGTGAGCTCGCCCGCGGTCAGCGAGATCAGCCCCCAGATGACCAGCACGATCACGCTGACCCCGAGCCAGCTACCCGCCTCGATGCGCTGCCAGATCGGGAAGCGGGTGCCGGGCTTGCGTTCGGCAGGCGCCGCGGCCTGCTGCTGTTTTGTCAGCGGCGGCAGATCGGACAGGACGACGGCGAGTTCGTCACGCGTGGTGGTCGCGTAGACCTCGGCCACGCGCAGGTCGTATTCGCCCAAGTCGAGCCTGCCGTCAGCCAGATGGGTGCCCAGCTGGGCGACGATCGCGTTGCGTTCGGCATCGGACGCACGCGTACCCGGGGTGATATCCATGCCGACGTCCTCTCGGTCACATCCACGATGGAGTGCTGCTTTCCAGCGTCCACCCTCCACAGTGCGATGTCAACCGCCCGTGCTCGCTCAGAGAATGGCGAACGCCACGACCAGACCCAGCGCGAAGTGCGCGGCGGCGACGACGAGAACCTCGGGGGTGTAGGTCTCGGCGTGCAACGTGCGACCGATATCGATCCCGGTGACCTTTTCGATCACCCGCACCGAGATCACCTGCGCGATGATGCCGACCAGGCCGTACACGATCGCCGCGATCAGCCCTTCGGACAGTTTGCCGCTGCCGCCGGTGGCCAGCACCGCGAACACGACGATGAACGCCATGCTGATCATTCCGGCCGCCGAGACGACGAGCGCGTTCGGCTTGCCCGCCACCACCAGGTCGCGCAGCTTGCCGGGCGTGGTCAGGTCGATGGCGAAAAAGCCGATCAGCATCAGCGCGAGACCGATCAGGCAGTACAGGATGATGGCGCCGACGCCTTCACCGAGCGCATTCCAATAACCCGATTCCAGGGCGAGGACGGTCATCGTGGTCCTTTCGAACAATGTTGTGAGGTCAGTTGTCAGTCGACGATGCGGTGCGGCACGAACGCGGCGCCGTCATCGGTGATCAGTCCGGCGGTCTCCCGAATGCCGAGTCCCGCCGCGGTGTCTCCGACGACCCAGGCGCCCAGTACCGGGCGCATTCCGTCGAATTCCGGTAGCGGGTCGAGCATTTGGTAGACGAAACCTTCGGCGCCGTAGACGCCGCCGGTCGCGGTCTCCATGCCGGGGCCGACGATGGTCATGTTCGCGCCCTCGCGGCCGAGCTTGGGTTTGCGAATGTATTCGGTGAGCTCGTGCGGATTGTCGAGGTAGGCGGGCAACAGGTTCGGGTGGCCGGGATACATCTCCCACAGGATCGCCAGGATCGCCTTGTTGCTCAGCAGCGTGGTCCACAGCGGTTCGATCCACGCGGTCGCGGGCAGACTGCCGACGACGCGCTGACCGAAGTCGTCGTCGAGGATCCACTCCCACGGATACAGCTTGAAGATCGCCTCGATCGGCGCCTCGGCCAGGTCGACGAACCGGTTCAGCTCGGTGTCGAAACCGACTTCCTCGATCGGCAGGGCGACCGTGTCGAAACCGGCTTCGGCCGCCGTCTCCTGCATGTAGGCGGTGGTGACGTTGTCCTCACCGGTCGCGTCGGCGCCCGACCAGGTGAAGTGCAGCTCGGTGCCGGGCAGCACACCGCGCAGTTCGGTCCAGCGCTCCACCAGTTTCTCGTGCAGCGAATTCCACTGGTCGCCATCGGGATACACCTGCTGCAGCCAGTGCCACTGGACGATCGCGGCCTCGAGCAGCGAGGTGGGGGTGTCGGCGTTGTATTCCAGCAGCTTGGCCGGGCGGCGCGCGTCGTAGCGCAGATCGAAGCGGCCGTACACGTAAGGGTCGCTGCGACGCCACGATTCGGCGATCGGGGCCCATGTCCATTCCGGCAGGCCGAAATCGGCGAAACGTTCGGTGAGTACGACATGTTCGGCCGCGTGCAGACACATCGACTGCAGCAGTTCCACGTCGGCTTCTAGCGCGAGGATCTCGTCCATCGAGAACTCGTAGTGCACCGACTCGTCCCAGTACGGCCGGGGCTGACCGCTGGCATCGCGCCCCGGTGCGCCGTAGACCAGGCCCTGCTTCTCGATGATCTGCTGCCAGCCCGGGCGTGGCGTGCTCTGGTTACGCCGCATCTACGATCCGCTCCCGCCGGTCGACTTGCTACCGAGCCCGCCGCGCTGCACCGTGGTGCCGCTCTTGGTCTTGATCTGGGCGTTGCGCGGTTTCACGGAGGTGCCGCCCGAGGGCGGCTTGCCGATCGTCGGGGTGCCGCCGTAGTGGTAGCGGTACTGCGGCCAGCCGAGGATCAGCAGTCCGCCGCCGTGGCCGCCGCTGGAGCTGTCACTGCGGAAATTGGCCTGACCCTCGCCGCATTTGTCGTCGGGGACAACGATTTCCTGCCCGTTCTCGTCGATCTGCACGCACGAGGCCGTCACCTGGTCGGGTGCGGTGATCGCCCGGTAGGCGAGGTAGCCACCGCCGACGAGCGCGGCGACGCCGACGATGGCGACACCACCGATCATCACGCGTTTGCGGTTGCGCCGCTTCTCCTCCGCCGCCGCGGCTGCCGCGCGCTCGGCCTCGGCGGCTTGCTTGCGGGCCTTGTCCCTGGCGCGCGCCTCGCCGACGGTGGGCGGACGCGGTTGGGTGCGGCCGGGTTCCTGCCTGGCCATCCGACCCGGACGTGCCTGGTCACCGGGGCGCGAACCGCTCGCACCAGGCTCGGGGGGCGTCGCGCCAGAGCCGGGGGCCGACGGTATCGCGCCGGGCCCCGGCTCCGACGGTGTCGCACCGGGGTTCGGATCCGACGGGTTCCAGCCCGCGCCAGGATCGGGCGCTGTCCACGGCGATCTCTCGGGCTCGCCGTTCGAGGGCTGGTCCGGTCGATCGGGCGGTCCAGGGTTCTGTGTGCTCACCGCTGCCGCCCCCTAGCCCCCGAAGTCACCACTAGCGCTCCTCGAATCCCGTCATGTCGCCCCGCGCGGGCTCCCAGCTTTCCACAACCAGGTCTACCCGCCCGGGAGCACGCCCGGACAGACCATGTCTCGCGTGCCCGACGACTTGCGAACTCTCGGGCACATCGCCGGACCGTAGCAGTTCCAGCAATTTCTCGCCCGCCGATCGCGGCCCTTCGGCGACGACGTGGACGCGTCCGTCGCGATGGTTGCGCGCGTAGCCGACCAGCCCGAGTTCCAGTGCGCGCGACCGCGTCCACCACCGGAAACCCACGCCCTGTACATAGCCGTGCACCCACGCGCTCAGCCGAACCGGCTGCTCGCTCATGCGTCGATGTCGAAAGTCAACGTCACCTTGGTGCCCGCTTTGAGCGTGCGACCCACCGTGCACACCTTGTCGACGGCGCGCTGCACGGTGACCAGTAGTCGTTCGCGGGCGGCCTCGTCGAGCTCGGACAGGTCGAGTTCGAGGACCTCGTCGAGCTGCGGGTAGAGCTCGTTCTCGCGGTCGGCGTCGCCGGAGACGCGGATGGTGGCGTCGAACTCGTCGCCGAGTCGACGCGACAGCGGCAGATCGGAGCTGAGCCCGGTGCAGGCGGCGAGCGCGATCTTCAGCAGCTCACCGGGGGTGAAGGCGCCGGGCACACCCTGGGAGGCGATCAAAACCTCCGCGCCGCGCGAACTACGCCCGGTGTAGGCGCGGGTTCCGGTGCGCTCGACCCACAGTTCGGTGGGGGCGTTGTTCACGGGTGCGGTCTGCTCAGCCATGCCCTGATCCTGCCATTCGCTCGACGACGATCCACGCCGGGCAACGCCCACACCATCCCCGCCATTCCGGTCACGTGATCTGGCACACGCTCACTCCTGGAAGCGATAACCCATTCCCGCCTCGGTGAGCAGGTGGCGCGGGTCGGCCGGATCGTCTTCGAGTTTGCGCCGCAACTGCGCGAGGTACACGCGCAGGTAATGCGTCTCGGTGGCATAGGACGGGCCCCATACCTCCCGCAGTAACTCCTTGCGCCCCACCAGTTTTCCGCGATGACGCACCAGCATCTCGAGCATCCCCCATTCGGTGGGCGTCAGATGCACAGGCACACCCTTCTTGGTGACCTTCTTGGCGACGAGGTCGACGGTGAACGAGTCGGTGACCACCACCGGGTCGGCGTCCTCGCTCGCTCGAGCGCCACGCCGAACCGCCGCGCGCAACCGGGCCAGCAGCTCGTCCATCCCGAACGGCTTGGTGACATAGTCGTCGGCACCCGCGTCGAGCGCCTCGACCTTGTCCGCCGAATCGGTACGCGCGGACAGCACGATCACCGGCGCCGAGCTCCACCCCCGCAGTCCGGCGAGCACCTCGATACCGTCCAGATCGGGCAAGCCCAGGTCGAGAACGACAACGTCGGGGTGCTTCTCGGCGGCCGCGCGCAGAGCGGCCGCCCCACTGCCCGCGGTGATCACCTCATACCCGCGCACGGACAGATTGATTCGCAACGCCCGCACGATCTGTGGCTCGTCGTCGACCACCAGCACCTTGACGGGCGGATGCGCCGACTCCACCCCGCCCGATGAGTCACCCATGCGCCCACCCGCCTCCCCGCACCTTCGGGCCGGATTCGGACGTGTCGTCGCGCGACGTCGGCGGCCGCCGGTCGAGCGCGACGGCAGGTGCGCCCGTCCTCGATGAGATACCCATGTGCTCACTTTCCTCGCGGGTCGACTGGCGTTGTCCCCGACGGTAGGTCGACAAGCATCGTCAGCCCGCCGCCGGGGGTGGGATCTGCTCGGACGGTGCCGCCCATCGCTTCGACGAAGCCGCGTACCACCGACAGGCCGAGGCCGACGCCGGTGGTGTTGTCGCGGTCGCCGAGGCGCTGGAAAGGTTCGAACAGTTGTTCCTCGGTACCCGACGGGACGCCGGGGCCGATGTCGACGACCGCGATCGACACCCGGTCACCGTCGGGTTCGGCGGTCACCCGCACGGGCGACTCGCGGCCGGAATGCCGTAGGGCGTTGTCGATCAGGTTGGCGAGCACGCGTTCGAGCAGTCCGCTGTCGGCGAGCACGGACATTTCACCGACCTCGACCCGCACCCGGTCCATCGCCGCCCGGCGTAGTCCACGGGTGCCCATGCCGACACTCACCAGCGCGCGATGCACCGCCTCGTCCATGTACACCTGCCGCAACTGCGGCGTGACGACCCCGACGGCCAGTCGCGAGGAATCGAGCAGATTGCCGACCAGGGCGGTCAGCTGGTCGACCGACTCCTCGATCGCCTCCAGCAACTCGCCGGTGTCCTGCGCCGAGAACTCGATGTCGTCGCTGCGCAGGCTCGACACGGCCGCTTTCGCACCGGCCAGCGGGGTGCGCAGATCGTGGCTGACCGCCGACAGCAACGCACGGCGCAGCCGGTCGGCTTCGAGCAGTCCCGCCGCCGCACCGGCTTCCTCGGCCAACCCGGCTTGGCGCACCAGCCCCACCGCCTGGTTGGCGACCGCGTTGAGCACCGGCCGGTCGGCGGCGTCGATCGGCGCCCCGGCCAGCAGCAGACAGCTCTGCCCGTCACCCGCTTCGATGACGGTCGCGGCGTCGGCGGGTCGTGTCGGTGGCTGCGGACCGACCGTGGCGACGAGCTGATCGCCACACCGCAGGCTCGCCGCGCGCTGGCCGTAGGTTTCGCGGACCTGCTCGAGCAGGTGGGGCAGGTCGGCGCCGTGCAGCACGGATCCGGCGAACATCGTCAGCAGCTCGGCCTCCCTGGATGCCTTGCGCGCCTGCAGTGTTCGCTTCGCCGCGACATCCACCAGCGCCGCCACGGCCACCGCGACGATGAGCAGCACGACCACGGTGACGAAGTTGTCCGGCTCGGCGATGGTGAAGCTGTAGCGCGGTGAGGTGAAGAACCAGTTCAACAGCAGTCCCGACAGCAGCGCCGAGGCGACAGCGGGCAGCACACCACCGAACAGCGCCACCGCGACGACACCCACGAAGAACATCGCGCTCAGCCCGCCGAGCTGGAGCCGACCGTCGAGAAACACCCCGCAGGTCAGGCTCACCAGCACCGGCACGACCACGGCCGCCGGCCACGCGCTGACCGGGCGCCGCGGCCGCAGCCAATGCTTGCGCACCCCGTGATTGGCGTGCTCGTGGGTCACCATGTGCACATCGATCTTGCCCGAGCGCTGCACCACGGTGGAGCCGATGCCCTCGTCGAACATCCGCGCCCAGCGCGAGCGTCGCGAGGTGCCGAGCACCAATTGGGTGGCGTTGACCTCGCGCGCGAAATCGAGCAGCGCGGACGGCACGTCGGCACCGGTCACGGTGTGCAGCGAGGCGCCGAGACCGGCGGCGAGATCGCGCAGCCTGGTCATCCGCTCGGTCGATACCCCGACCAGCCCGTCGCCGCGCACCACGTGCAACACGACCAGATCCGCACTGGACTTGGACGCGATCCGCCCGGCCCGGCGCACCACTGTCTCCGACTCGGGACCACCGGTGACCGCGACGACGACACGTTCGCGCGCCTCCCACAGCTCGGTGATCTTGTGGTCGGCCCGGTACCGAGCCAGCGCCGCGTCGACCTGGTCGGCCAGCCACAGCAGCGCGAGCTCGCGCAGCGCGGTGAGATTGCCGGGCCGGAAGTAGTTGCGCAGCGCCGCATCGACCTTGTCGGCGGCGTAGACGTTGCCGTGGGAAAGCCTGCGCCGCAATGCTTCCGGTGTCAGGTCGACCAGTTCCACCTGATCGGCGCCGCGCACCACCGCGTCGGGCACGGTCTCGCGCTGCTCGATACCGGTGATCTGGGCGACCACATCGTTGAGGCTCTCGAGGTGCTGCACGTTCACCGTGGAGATCACGTCGATACCCGCGGCCAGGAGTTGCTCCACGTCCTGCCAGCGCTTCTCGTGCACGCTGCCCGGTGCGTTTGTATGCGCCAGTTCGTCGACCAGCACCACCGCGGGCTTGCGCGTGAGCACCGCATCGACATCGAGTTCGGGCAGCTCGGTCCCTCGATAGGAAACCGTCTTGGGCGGAATGCGCTCGATGCCGTCCAGGAGTTCGGCGGTCTTCTTGCGCCCGTGCGTCTCCACGACGGCCGCGACCACATCACGGCCGCGTTCGGACCGCCGATGCGCTTCGCCGAGCATGGCGTAGGTCTTGCCCACGCCCGGCGCCGCACCGAGGTAGATGCGCAGTTGTCCGCGTTTCACCGGTCCATCATCGCGTGCCGACGCGCAGGAACTGGCGGGCGCACCGGCAACACACCGACGCTCACCATCGGTGCGTGTGTGCTGTTCAACCGACCGAGCACCCGGATCAACAGCAGCGATCCGACGAAACCTCCGATCACCGCAAGGGTCACAACAGACACCGCGATCTCACTTTCCGCGAACTGGGTCCGACAGCGCCCTTCGCCTGCCGGTACACCACTGTGTACCGCGCCGGAATTCACCTGATCTCGATCTTTACGGAGTGTTGACGGCTATCGGCCCCGCTTTGACGGCATCCGCACGCCCCTCGCGCGTCAACATTCCGCAAAGGCGGCGCCGTCGGGTGCTAAGGAGTCGTAAGGAAACCGCGCCGAGCCCGAAATCGGCGTTTCACTCACCTCGGCGCTTCACCTCGGAGCGTCGAGGAGGTTGGAAATGTCTGTCGTGGTGTTCACGGTGCTCACCGTGGCGATCTTCGCGCTGCTGGGTCTGATCCAGCGGGGGGTGGAGAAGCTGTGATCGCGAACCTTGTCGGTCTGGTCCTGGCCGTTTGCGTCGCCGTCTTCATGGTCGCGGCATTGCTCTTTCCCGAGAGGTTCTAGGTGAACACGACAACCGCTGGGATCGCCTTCGTCGCGGCCCTGGTCATCACGCTTGCTCTGGTACACGTGCCGCTCGGCGACTACATGTTCCGGGTGTACAACGCCGACAAGCACTCTCGGGTCGAGCAGCTGATCTACCGCGCCATCGGCGCGAAACCCGAAGTCGAGCAGTCCTGGCCGGTCTACGCCCGCAGTGTGCTGGCGTTCTCGGCGGTCGGGATCCTGTTCTTGTTCTTCTTCCAACTCGTCCAGGGCGCGTTGCCGCTGCATCTGAACGATCCCGGCACCGACATGACGCCGGCGCTGGCGTGGAATACCGCGGTCAGCTTCGTCACCAATACCAACTGGCAGAACTATTCCGGTGAGTCCACCCATGGCCACCTGGTGCAGATGGCCGGCCTGGCGGTGCAGAACTTCGTCTCTGCGGCTGTCGGCATGGCAGTGGCGGTGGCGCTGGTGCGCGGCTTCGCCCGCCGCCACACCGGTGAACTGGGCAATTTCTGGGTCGACCTGGTCCGCGGCATCCTGCGGATCCTGTTGCCGATCGCGTTCGTATTCGCGATCGTCCTGGTCGCGGGCGGCCTCATCCAGAACTTCCACCTGCACGATCAGGTCGCGCAGACCGTCGGCGGCGCCGAGCAGACGCTCACCGGCGGCCCGGTCGCCAGCCAGGAAGTCATCAAGGAGCTCGGCACCAATGGTGGCGGCTTCTACAATGCGAACTCCTCGCATCCGTTCGAGAACGCGAGCACCTGGACGAACTTCCTGGAGATCTTCCTGCTTCTGGTGATCTCGTTCTCGCTGCCGCGCACCTTCGGCCGGATGGTCGGCAGCACCAAACAGGGTTACGCGATCGTCGCGGTGATGGGCACGATCGCGCTCACCAGCGTCACGCTGACCAACCTGTTCCAGCTGCAGCACCACGGCACGGTGCCGACCGCGATCGGCGCGTCCATGGAGGGCGTCGAGACCCGCTTCGGGGTCGCGAATTCGGCCACCTTCGGTGCTGCGACCACACTGACCTCGACAGGTGCGGTCGACTCGTTCCATGATTCGTACACGAGCCTCGGCGGCATGATGCTGATGTTCAACATGCAGCTCGGCGAGGTAGCGCCCGGAGGTGTCGGCTCCGGCCTCTACGGCATGCTGATCCTCGCCGTGATCACAGTCTTCGTGGCGGGCCTGATGGTCGGTCGCACACCGGAATACCTGGGCAAGAAGATCACCCCGCGCGAGATCAAGCTGGCCGCTTCCTATTTCCTGGTGAGCCCACTGATCGTGCTGATCGGCACGTCTGTCGCGATGGCGCTGCCAGGCCAGCGGGCGAGCATGCTGAACAACGGCCCGCACGGACTCTCGGAAGTGTTGTACGCCTTCACTTCCGCGGCCAACAACAACGGTTCCGCCTTCGCCGGTCTCACCGGCAACACCGAGTGGTTCAATACCGCGCTCGGCCTGGCGATGGTGTTCGGGCGGTTCCTGCCGATCATCTTCGTGCTGGCCCTGGCCGGGTCCCTGGCCGAGCAGGGCACCACTCCCGCGTCGATCGGCACGCTGCCGACGCACCGGCCGCAGTTCGTCGGCATGGTCGTCGGCGTGACGATGATCCTGGTCGCGCTCACCTTCCTGCCCGCCCTCGCACTCGGGCCGCTCGCCGAAGGAATCCACTGAAATGACTACTCCCACACTCGAATCCGCGCCGCGCGCCAAGGGCGTGCGCAAGGGCGTCCTCGACCCGAAGCTGCTGCTCACCTCCCTTCCCGACGCGGTACGCAAGCTCGATCCACGCACCCTGTGGAAGAACCCCGTCATGCTGATCGTGGAGATCGGCGCGGTGTGGTCGACCATCCTGGCGATCGGCGATCCGAGCTTCTTCGCCTGGGCGATCGTTGTCTGGCTGTGGCTCACCGTCGTGTTCGCCAATCTGGCTGAGGCTGTTGCTGAAGGGCGTGGCAAGGCGCAGGCCGACTCGCTGCGAAAAGCCAAGACCGACACCGTCGCCCGACGTCTGGCCGACTGGGCCCCCGGCGGCCGCATCGTCGAGGAACGCGTCGCCGCACCCGAACTGCGTCGCGGTGACTTCGTGGTCGTCGAAGCCGGACAGGTGATTCCCGGTGACGGCGATGTTGTCGAAGGCATTGCGTCCGTAGACGAATCGGCCATCACCGGCGAGTCCGCGCCGGTGATCCGCGAATCCGGCGGCGACCGTTCGGCCGTCACCGGCGGCACCACGGTGCTCTCGGACCGGATCGTCGTCGAGATCACCCAGGAACCGGGTGCCAGTTTCATCGACAAGATGATCGCGCTGGTCGAGGGCGCGAGCAGGCAGAAGACGCCCAACGAGATCGCGCTCAACATCCTGCTCGCCGCACTCACGATCATCTTCGTGTTCGCGGTGGCGACCCTGCAACCACTGGCGATCTTCGCCAAGTCGAACAACCCGGGGGTGCCGGATACCTCGGCGCTGGACGCGCACGGCATCACCGGCATTGTGATGGTCTCGCTGCTGGTCTGCCTCATCCCGACCACCATCGGCGCGCTGCTCTCGGCCATCGGCATCGCGGGCATGGACCGTCTGGTGCAGCGCAATGTGCTGGCCATGTCGGGTCGTGCGGTGGAAGCCGCGGGCGATGTGAACACGCTGCTGCTGGACAAGACCGGCACCATCACCCTCGGCAACCGTCAGGCCGCCGAATTCGTTCCGATGCCGGGCATTCTCGACGACGAACTCGCCGACGCTGCCCAGCTGTCCAGCCTCGCCGACGAGACGCCGGAGGGGCGCTCGATCGTCGTGTTCGCCAAGCAGACATTCAACAAGCGCGAACGCAGCGCGGGCGAACTACCCGGGGCGCTGTGGGTCGAGTTCACCGCACAGACCCGCATGTCGGGCGTCGACCTCGCCGACGGGCACCAACTGCGCAAGGGGGCAGCCGGTGCCGTGACGGAATGGGTTCGCGCCCGCGGTGGTTCGATTTCCGAGCAGGCCGCGGTGATCGTCGACGGCATCTCCGCCTCCGGCGGCACGCCGCTGGTGGTCGGTGAGGTCAAGGACGGCACCCCTCGCCTCCTCGGTGTCATCCACCTCAAAGACGTCGTCAAGCACGGCATGCGGGAACGCTTCGACGAGATGCGCCGCATGGGTATCCGCACTGTGATGATCACCGGCGACAATCCGTTGACTGCCAGGGCGATCGCCGACGAGGCGGGCGTGGACGACTTCCTCGCCGAAGCCACCCCCGAAGACAAGCTCGCTCTGATCAAGTCCGAACAGGACGGCGGCCGCCTGGTCGCGATGACCGGCGACGGCACCAACGACGCCCCCGCGCTCGCGCAGGCCGACGTGGGCGTGGCCATGAACACCGGCACCTCGGCCGCCAAAGAGGCGGGCAACATGGTCGATCTGGACTCGGACCCGACCAAGTTGATCGAGATCGTGGAGATCGGCAAGCAGTTGCTGATCACCCGTGGCGCACTCACCACGTTCTCCATCGCCAACGACATCGCCAAGTACTTCGCGATCATTCCCGCGTTGTTCGTGGGACTGTTCCCCGGCCTGGACGCACTCAACATCATGCGCCTGGCCAGTCCACAGTCGGCGATCCTGTCCGCGGTCATCTTCAACGCGATCATCATCGTGGCGCTCATCCCGCTCGCGCTGCGCGGTGTCAACTATCGGGCCGGCAACGCCTCGAAGCTGTTGAGCCGCAACCTGACGATCTACGGCCTGGGCGGCATCATCGCGCCGTTCCTCGGCATCAAGGTCATCGATCTGTTCGTCCAACTCCTCCCAGGGATGTCCTGAAATGCGTATGTCAACCTGGATCCGTCAGCACCTGGCCGCGCTGCGCGCCCTGCTCGTGCTGACCGTGATCACCGGAATCGTGTATCCCGTGGCGGTTTTCGCTATCGCACAGCTGCCCGGACTCGACAACAAGGCCGACGGCTCGCTCATCGAGCGGGACGGAAAGCTGTTGGGCTCCAGCTTGATCGGGCAGTCGTTCACCGACGCCGATGGCAAGGCGATGGCACAGTACTTTCAGAGCCGCCCGTCTGCCGCGGGCGTCGGCTACGACCCGCTGTCCACCGGCGCGAGCAACCTCGGTCCGGAAGATATCGTCGACTCGGCCGACCGCACGAGCCTGCTCACCACCGTGTGCGCGCGCTCGAAGGAGGTCGGCGACCGTGAGGGGGTCGACGGTGCCCGGCAATTCTGCACGAAAGACGGTGTGGGCGCGGTGCTCTCGGTGATCGGGCCGCGTGACGCCGACGGTGAGGTGTCGCAGCCGGTACAGGTGGTCAGCGTCAACGAGCTCTGCCCGGCGCGACCGTTCCTGACCACCTTCCGCGGGGTCGCCGTGGAGTGCGCGAAGGAGGACGAGGACTACTCCGTCGGCCGGATCATCCCGATCCTCGGTGACGCACCAACCGAGGCCACGGTCCCCGCCGACGCGGTCACCGCCAGCGGCAGCGGACTCGACCCGCACATCTCCCCCGCATACGCGACCATCCAGGTCGAGCGAGTGGCGAAGGCACGCGGCATCACCACCACGCAGGTGCGCGAACTGCTCGACGCGCACACCGACGGGCGCACGCTCGGATTCCTCGGCGAGCCGCGGGTGAACGTCGTCGAACTCAACCTCGACCTCGATGCCCGCCACCCGTTCCGACGCTGACCACGAGTTCGGGGCCGGATCCACCACGGATCCGGCCCCGATTCGCTTGTCCCGCGACAGCGCTGGACCCGGTCTACCGTGAATCCTCGTCGGTGATCAGGGCCCAGCCCTCCGGCAGGCCCGTCACGGTCACCGCCGAGCCGCACACCTCGATGTCCACCGCCACCCCGTCGCCGAGCCGGAACTCCGACAGCCGCATACACCCCCACGCCGCGGGCACCTGCGGCCGCAAGGTCAACGTCTTGGCGGGGACATCGGGATCGAGGCCGAGGAACGACCGAACCAGCAGCAACGGCGCCGCGCTGGCCCACGCCTGCGGCGAACACGAGGTCGGATACGGCACGGGCGCGGCGAATCTCGCCCGGGGAAACCCGCAGAACAGCTCGGGCAACCGGCCGTCGAACGCGGCGGCCGCGTCGAGCAACCCACCCGAGAGTTTCGTCGCCAGTTCCACCGCACCGGGCACATGCTGATACCGCATCAGCCCGGCGACCGCGATCGCCGTGTCGTGCGGCCACACCGACCCGCAGTGGTAACTCATCGGGTTGTAGGCGCCCATGTCCGAAGCGAGCGTCCGCAGACCGAAACCCGAATCCATCTCGGTCCGGGACAGATTCCGGATCAGGACCTCGGCGTGCTCGTCGGTCGCGATGCCCGACCACAGGCAGTGCGCCGCGTTACTGGTCAACGCGTCGATCTGCCGCTTGCGCCCGTCCAATGCCACGGCGTACCAGCCGTAGTGCGGTAGCCAGAACTGCTCGGCGAACTTGGTCCGCAGTTCGTCGGCCCGTTCCCGCATCCGCACGGCCAGTTCGGGATCGCCGAACTGGTCGGCGAGCTCCGCGCGGGCCAGGAACGCCGCGTACACATAACCCTGGACCTCGGCCAGCGCGATCGGGGCCTCGGCGATATGTCCCGCGGCGTCGTTGATTCCGTCGAAGCTGTCTTTCCAGCCCTGATTGATCAGGCCGCGATCGGTGGCGCGGACGTACTCGACGAAACCGTCGTCGTCGCGGTCACCGAAATCGGTGATCCAGCTGATCGCGGCGTCGGCGGCGGGCAGCAGGGTGGCGATCGAGCCCGGATCCGCGCCCCACCGCAGACATTCGGCGAGCAGCATCACGAAAAGCGGTGTGGCGTCGACGGTTCCGTAATAGATCTGACCGCCGAGCACCTGACCGACCGAGGGCCCCCGCCGCATCTCGTGCATGATCCGGCCGGGTTCCTCCTCGACGAGGGGGTCGATCGTCTGCCCCTGTAGCTCGGCGAGCTGCTGCAAGGTGCCCAGTGCCAGATCGGTTTCCAGCGGTAGCGACATCCACGCCGTGAGCAGCGAGTCCCGGCCGAACAGCGTCATGAACCATGGCGCGCCCGCTGCCACGAAGGGCCGATTGGTGCCCGAGTCGGTGTGGATCTGCAAGGCGCCCAGATCGCTTTCACTGCGGCGCAGGATCTGATTGAGCAGGCCGGAGTCGGCGGAGATGTCGGTGGCGGTGGCCCGCCACGCCTGGATCTTGCGCACGGGCTCGCTGGCCCGGTAGCGCTCGCCCGGCGTGCCGGTGGTCTGCGGGCGTTGCGCGGCGCCCGCGGGCTGCGCGGTGATCTCGGTCTGCCAGCGCCCGCCGGCCGGAACCACGACCCGCCAGATCATGGTGCCGGGCAACACCATCGGCTCGACGGTCGAGGTGAGCGCGAGCCCACGGGACAGATCGGCGCGGTCGTGGAGTAGCAGTTCGCCGTCGGTGGTCGTCATCTCCGCCCGGCGCCCGTTGGTGCGGCCTTCCTTCACCGCGAACAGGTCGACGAAATCGGCGTCGACGTGCAGTTCGAGCACCACCGCTGTCGCCTCGCGGCTCATGTTCTCCAGCGTGATCAGCTCGTGCATACCCTCGGCGACGAGCCGATCGCGCACCACCAGCAGGGTGCTGTCGGCTCGCCCCTGCTGCGGAGGCCTGCGCAGCACGAACCGTGCCGCGAAGGCCTCCGGACTCAGCACCGACAGCGCCTCGGGCCGTTTGCCGTCGATCATCAGCTCCCAGCGCGAAATCACCCTGGCGTCACGGAAGAACAGGCCCTGCGGCTTGCCCGGCTCGATATCGCCGAGCCGGTCGGACAGGCAGAACGTGCCGCCTTCGACAAGGGTGATGTTGCCGCCACCGCCACCGAGCCCCGCGGGTTCCCCCGCGTTGAGGGGGCTCGGCGCCGAGGCGCTGTCGGTGCTCATGCGCGCCCGTTGGCCGCCACCCCGAACGGCATCGGCATCGCGTAAGCGCTGTCGTACCCGATCGTGGTGCGGGCGAGCAGTTCCCGGTACACCTGTTCGTAGCCGCGACCGAGGGTATCGGCGCTGAAGTTGTCGACCACGTGTTTGCGGCACAGGGCCGGGTCGTAGGTCTGAACTTCGGCGATGGCGGCGGGCAGTTCGGCCGGATCGTCGCAGATCCGCCCCGTTACCCCGTCGACCACCACTTCGCTCACCGCACCGCCGCGCAACGCGACCACCGGCGTTCCGCAGATCATCGCCTCGATCATCACCATGCCGAACGGCTCCTCCCATCGGATGGGGAACAGCAGACACTTCGCTCCGGAAAGCAGCTTACGCTTGGCGGTTGCGTCGGCAAGGCCGAACATCTGATCTTCGTCGGTCATTCGCGGCCGCACGAACTTCTCGAAATAGGCCTTCTCCGGGGCCTCACTGCACTTGCCTGCCAGGATCAGCGGCATGCCGGCGGCGTGCGCGGCGTCGAGCGCCAGATGGGGGCCCTTGTCGTCGCTGAAACGGCCGAGGAACAGCGCGTAGTCCTGCTTCTCGGTCTGGTACGGCCACTGATCGGGACGTAGCGCGTTGTGGACGCGGCCCGCCCACGGCAGATCGGGCGCCAGCGCGCGCTGCCGGTCGCTGATGGCGACGAGCGAGCACTCCTGGCCCAGTTCCTTGTAATAGCGGTAACAGTCGTCCTGCACCGGGCCGTGCACGGTGACCACCGTCGGCAACCCGAGATTGGCGTAGGCGGGCGCGTTCAGCGGGCCCGCGAACGTGTGGTCGTGGACCAGATCGATGCCTTCGGTATCGGCCAGTCGCTCGATGGCGCGACGCACCCGCAACGCGTGCACGATCTCGGGAAACGGATCGCCGAGGCGCTCGGGCTGGATTCGGTCCCACAGCGGGACGAAATTCGCCTTGGTGCCGTCGTCGCCCGCACCGAACAGGGTGACGTGATGGCCACGCTCACACAGCGAGTCGACCAGATCGGCGACCACGGCCTCGACACCGCCGTAGGCCTTGGGTGGAACATCGAAATACGGTGGAACGACCATGGCGATCCGTAGCGGACCACCGTGGGGATCGATCGAGTAGAGATCGGACGCGGACAAACCGATCGGCGACATTGCCGACGTGTCTGTACTCATGACCTTCCTTCCAGGGACGCAACCTCGCAACACTTGCGCGAACAAGAGATGGCCGCCTCGGCGGAGGTGGAGACGAGAGCTTCACCGCCGTCCATGGGGCATGGTTGGCCTGGCCAGACGCGATGCGCACCGTTTCGGGTGCCCGTCTGAACAGAGGGGCCGTCAAGGAACGTACCCCGCTACCGGAGAGTAAACCAGCGTGTTGCTGGAAATGTTCGGTATCGATTACCTACCAGGGCAGGAGATTACGCGGTCAGCAATGGTCTACGGCGTACAGATTTCAAGATCGCGCGGGTCGGGACAGGGAAAATTTCCGAATCCGAACATGGTGAGCCTGGCCTTACCGCGTGTCCGGCATCGACAAAAGCGGCCGACCAGCGAATCACCGGCGACCTACGGCTCACAGGTCATGGGGTCGGGAAGGTTCGCGCAGACCGCAGCGCCGAACTCCTCGACGATCAGCTTGCCGCGACCGTTCACCAGGTAATCGATGAAGTTCGCGGCCAGCGAATCCGCGGGGATACTGCCGTCGGGGTAGTCGGTGAGCGCGTATTCGACCGAGTAGAACGGATACACGTGCGACAGGACGTTGTCCTTGGTCGCCCGCACCCCACCGAGCTCGATGGCGCGCACGGTGTCGGTGACGGCCGCGGTCTCCGAATACCCGATGGCGCCGGGCGTCCGGGCGACGACGTCG
Source organism: Nocardia sp. NPDC058633 (assembly GCF_042717045.1). Lineage (NCBI taxonomy): Bacteria > Bacillati > Actinomycetota > Actinomycetes > Mycobacteriales > Nocardiaceae > Nocardia > Nocardia sp. NPDC058633. The sequence continues at coordinate 479,530 of NZ_JBHXRA010000001.1, read as the reverse complement.
ATCATCTCCGCCGCCGAACCCACCAGGCAATGACTGAGGTCGGAGGGCATCCCGAGGCAGGAGATCGTCGCCTCGGAGCGACGGCCGGTAATGCCCAGTCGCCAATCGAAGGCGTTCTTCGTCCCCGATCCCACCCTCCGATCGACCAGCGTCACCGGCAGGTCGGGTCCGCCGACGTCGCTCCAGTTCGCCAGCCTGCCCGCGTAGAGGTCCCGGACCTGCTGCACCGTCAGTGTGTCGACGGGCAGATCCCGATGCAGGACAACCGAGTAGGGCGCTACCGCGAAAGCCCGCTCGGACAGGGTGGGGTAGGTGTCCAACTTGGGGCCCTCACCGATCGACACCGTGTTCGGCGCCGGCGCGGGCTCCGCGAGCTTGTCGTGGCCGTCGGTCGTGCCCTGGAAGTCGAACTCGAACCTCGCCTCACGACAGACCCGCTGATAGGACTGCGCGGCACTGCGAATCATCGGCGCCATGGCGGTGGACCCGATCAGGGTGAGTTGTCCTGCGGCACAGTCCTTCGGCGGCGGATCCGGTTGCACGACCGCGTAGATCAGCTGGACGACGAACACCACGGCCAGAAACAGGCTGAAGCCCAGCAGCAGCGGCTCCCGCCGGGACCGCGTGGTGGTCATATCGATGCTGCCACCCTTGAGACTGCCACCGTGGACCACGATCTCGCGATCATCGGTGATCGGGTCCGCACCCTGTGCCTGCAGTAGGGCCAGCACCTTGTAGTGCTCGCCGCGCTGCAGGATCTCCCTCGGCAGCACGATCCGGCCCTGCCCCTGGGCGGTGGTGCTGGTTTCGATGGCACGCAGTTCGCTGCTGAAGTGATCGTGGGCCCGGCGCTCGCCGGACCTGGTGACCCGTTCGGTCACCTCGGTCGCTTGCACACTGTGTCCGGGAAAGATCAAGCTCGGGCGATCGGCCGGTCGGTAGTCGTCGTCATCGATGACTGTGCCGCCGTCGTTTTCGATCCGGATCAGCACCATCGTCATGTCCGACCCGTTGGGCACCATCAACGGAATCCGGCTCACCGGCGTGTTCATCTGCACGCGATAGCCCAGATGTTTACGTCCGACGAAGACGAACTCCCGCAGGAAGGCCGCCACCGCCACCGCGATGCCGATCACCGACAGCGCGATGTCGATCGGAATATCGCTCACCAGTCCCCCACTCACCGCCCCGTATCGCGAGTTGTTTATACCAGGCGAGAGCGACGCGGTCGGTGGCCCGAATCAGTTGTTGGACAAGACTTCACCCGGCAGACTCGCGGCACCAGGCCAGCAATTCCTCGACCGGCCAGGTGTCGATCACCTTCTCGGCGGTGACGCCGTGTGCCAGCGCCCGCTCGCATCCGTATCCCTGCCAGTCCAATTGGCCCGGTGCGTGCGCATCGGTGTCGATACTGAACAAGCAGTCCATCTCGACGGCCAGTTCGATCAAGCGCCCGGGGGGATCCCGACGTTCGGGACGGCTGTTGATCTCGACGGCGGTGCCGTAGCGGCGGCAGGCCTCGAAGACGATTTCGGCATCGAAGGACGACTCCGGTCGGGTGCCGCGCGACCCTTCCACGAGACGGCCGGTGCAGTGGCCCAGGATATCGACGTGGGGGTTCGCGACGGCGTAGACCATCCGTTCGGTCATGGTGTCGCTGTCGTCGCGCAGATGCCAATGCACGCTGGCGACAACGACATCCAAGCGTTCGAGCAGATCCGCCCGCTGGTCGAGGGTGCCGTCGTCGAGGATGTCGACCTCGATGCCGGTGAGAATGCGAAACGGCGCCATCTGCTCGTTGAGTTCGGCGATCACGTCGAGTTGGCGCAGCAGCCGCTCGGCGGACAGGCCGTTGGCGACCTTGAGCCGCGGCGAATGGTCTGTCAGCGCGCAATACTCGTGGCCGAGCGCGGCCGCGACGCCCATCATCTCGGCGATCGGACTTCCACCGTCGGACCAGTCCGAGTGGGTGTGCAGATCGCCACGCAGCGCGGCGCGCAACCGCTCACCCGCCGGTGCGATCGGCTGGGCCTGCTTGCGGAGCTCGGCCAGGTAGTCGGGAACCGCACCAGCACAAGCTTGTTCGATGATAGCCGCCGTCTTGGGCCCGATCCCGGCGAGCTCGCGCCAACTGTGCTCGTGTGCGCGCGTGGCGAACTCGCCCTCGGCGAGCCCGGCGACGACATCGGCGGCTCGGCGGTAAGCCTTCACCCGGTGCGTTTCGGCACGACTGCGTTCGAGCCAGAACCCGACCTCGCGCAGCGCCGCCACCGGACCCGGACTCGCCGCCGACGTCATCGCGGACTACTTGATCCGGCCGTACTTGAGGAACGCGACGCCGTCGGCGTACACCCGGCTGGTGATCACCCGGAACCGTTCCGGCGCGGGCAGTTTCGCCCCACCACCGAACAGCGGCCTGCCGGTACCGAGAACCACCGGGTGCAGCTTCAGGAACACCTGGTCGATCTCGGGTAGCAGCGCCTGGGCCAGTTCACCGCCGCCGCACAGCCAGATCCCCAGTCCGTCTTCGCGTTTGAGTTCACGCACCGCGGCCGTCGGATCCTCGGCGATCAGCTCGACCCCCGGCGCCGGCGATTCGGGCAGCGTCGTGGACACCACATATTGGCGCAGGTGCTCGTACGGGCTGGCGGTGCCGGTGCGGACCCCGAAGTCGTGGGTCTTGCGACCCATGATCACGGTGTCGAAGTAGATGTTGCCCGCCGCGATCCCGCGCGCCTCGCGCACCTTCGTCGGCAGGGTTTCCGGGTACTGCGAGATGATCGCAGGCCCGTGGTCACCGCCCACCGGGAAGAAATCCAGCGTTCCGTCCTCGGCGGCGATGAAGCCGTCGATTGTCGATGCCACGAAATAGGTCAGCTTGCGCATAACGTCCTCCCTGCACGGACCCGGTCTGTCACGACCTGTCAGGGGAAACGTTAGCGTGCCCGGATCAGCGGCGGCGCGGCTTCCGTTGACACTTGGGACAGGAAAACGACGACCGATTCATGAATTGTTCCCGTACGAGCAACGTCGCGCACCGATCGCACGGTTCGTCCGCGCGCCCGTACGCGGCCAGTGACCGGGAGAAATAGCCGGATTCGCCGTTCACATTCACATACAGGGCGTCGAAGGAGGTACCGCCGACTGCCAGGGCTTCGGTCATGACCGCGGTGACCCCGTCGAGCAGGATGCGCAGGACCGGGCGGGTGAGTTCGGCGGCGACGCGGGTGCCGTGCAGACCTGCCCGCCACAGCGCTTCGTCGGCGTAGATGTTGCCGATACCCGAGATCACCGTCTGATCGAGCAGCACCCGCTTGATCTCGGTGTTCTTGGCGCGGATGGCCGCGACCACGGCCTCACGATCGAAGAGCGGGTCGAGCGGATCACGCGCGATGTGGGCCACGGAATCGGGGACCACGGTTCCGTTCACCTCGACGAGTTCGCCGAGCGCCCAGCCGCCGAAGGTGCGCTGGTCGACGAATCGCAATTCGGCACCGTCACCGAGCGCGGCCCGGATGTGCGCGTGTTTCTCGACAGGCGCGTCGGCGGGTTGCACGAGCATCTGACCACTCATGCCCAGATGCACCACCAGCGCGGTATCGGGCTCGTCGAAAGTGAGCCAGAGATATTTCCCGCGCCGCTGCGCGGAGTCGATCCGCAACCCGGTGAGTCGGGCCGCCAGGTCGGCACCACCCGCGACGTGCCTGCGCACGGCACGCGGGTGGGTGACGGTGACGGTCTCGATGGCGCGGCCGACCGCATGATCGGCCAGACCGCGGCGAACGACCTCGACCTCGGGCAGTTCGGGCACGACGTCAGGCTTTGGCGTCGGATTCGTCGGTGAGGGCCTTGTAGGCCGTACCGGCTGCCTGCTGCTCGGCTTCCTTCTTGGAACGGCCGATCCCCGTACCGTACGGACGACCGGCGATCACCGTCGTGGCGGTGAACTCCTTGTTGTGGTCCGGCCCGGTGGAGGTGATCTCGTAGGCAGGCACGCCGAGCCCGCGTTCGGCGGTGAGTTCCTGCAGGCTGGTCTTCCAGTCGAGGCCGGCACCCATGCGGGGGCCACGCTCGAGCAGTTCGGCGAACAGGCGAAGCACCACGCCGCGCGCGGTTTCGATGCCGTGCTCGAGGTGCACCGCACCGAGCAGCGACTCCATGCCGTCGGCGAGAATGCTCGGCTTGTCGCGGCCGCCGGTGAGCTCTTCGCCCTTACCCAGCAGCAGATACTGGCCGAGTCCGCCGTCGCCGAGACCACGCGCCACCTCGGCGAGCGCGTGCATGTTCACCACGCTCGCGCGCAGCTTCGCGAGCTCACCTTCGGACTTCTCCGGATGCTCGGTATACAGGCGCTCGGTGATGCTGAGGCCGAGTACCGAGTCGCCGAGGAACTCCAGGCGCTCGTTGGTCGGCAAACCGCCGTTCTCGTACGCGTACGACCGGTGCGTCAGCGCTAGGCGCAGAAGCTCCGGTCGTACGTCGACACCGAGGGCGGTGAGCAGGCTGGCGTGATCCGCCGCGCCCACATTGTCTTTACTGGCTGTCACGTTGCTAGGAATGATCTACAACGATCAGACTGCAGAGGTGACCTGGCGGCCCTTGTAGGTACCGCAGGACGGGCACGCGATGTGCGGGAGGGTCTTCTCACCACAGGCGCGGTTCGGGCAGGTCACCAGGGTCGGCGCGGTGGCCTTCCACTGGCTGCGCCGCGACCGGGTGTTGGAACGGGACATCCGGCGCTTGGGAACAGCCACGGTACTTCTCCTCTTGGTTTTCGCTGACCGCACGGCATCGCCTGCCGCGGGCGCGGATCGGTATTAGGGGGTGGAACCCTCAGCGGGGTCGCCGGTACCGGGCTCGTCGGTGGCAAACTTCGCCAACTTCGCCCAGCGAGGGTCCAGTATCTCATGCCCATGATCAGGACCCGCAATCGCCATCCGCACGCCGCACTCGGGGCACAGGCCCGCGCAGTCCGGCGAGCACAGCGGCTGCAGCGGAAGCTCCAGCCCGACGGCGTCGAGGATCACCGGCTCGAGGTCGATGAGGTCGTCTTCCATGCGGTAGACCTCGGCGTCCTCGGTCGTCTGCTCGGTGGTGCTGTCCGGATACGCGAACAACTCCGTCAGACGAATCCCCACCTGGTCGTCGAACGGTTCGAGGCAGCGCGAGCACTCCCCGGTCGTCGGTCCGGACGCCGTGCCGGTGACCAGCACGCCCTCCGAGACCGCCTGCAGTTGCAGATCGAGTTCCACCTCGGCGTCGGCCGGGATGGCGATCAGGTCGAGACCCAGCCGCTCGTGGTCGGTGACAGTGCGACGCACCTCCCGCATGGTTCCCGGCCGACGGCCGAGATTGCGGACGTCCAGCACGAAACCCGCCTCCGACACAGGACCATTGGTCTTGCGTGGACGCGCAGGCGAACCGGAACCGGCGGACATCACTGAAAATTCTCACTAACCGTTGAGGGGATGATGGGCAACCACTCAACAGTACGGCAGGACCCCGCCGGAACTCAAAACGCGCGCCCGACTCCGCGCGGGCGCCGGGCTGCTCAGCGCCGGTGCTCGGCAGCGTATTCCGGGTATCCGCCCGCTGCCGCGCCCCGCATCTGCTGGCGGCCACGGGTGATGGAGCGGCGGGTGGTGTTGAGCGTCTCCTCCATCGCGGCCAGTTTGGCGCCGAAGTCGGCCATCTGCTCGTCGACGTAGTCGTCGCATTCGGTGCGCACCCGGTCGGACTCGGCTTGGGCCTCGTCGATCAGCCGGGCGGATTCGGCGTGCGCGACCCGCACCACCTCGGCCTGCGCGACCAGGCGGGCCTGTTCGGCCTTGCCGTCGGCGACCGAGCGCTCGTAGGAGGCCTTGCCCGCCTCGATGGCCCGGTCGGCGTCGATCTGGGCGCGACCGGTGAGTTCGTCGTATTCGGCGTTGCCGTCGGCGACGACCCGATCGGCCTCGGCCTGCGCGGAGGTGACGAGACGGTCGGCGTGGGCCGTGGCCTCGGCGACCATTCGATCGGCGTGATCCTTGGCGTCGGCGAGGATGCGGTCGGCCTCGGCGCGCGCGGCGTCGATGGTGGTGCGCGCCTGCTCGTTCGCCGTGGTGACCGTCGTCTCGGCGCCGCTGCGGGCGTCGCCGACGATCTTGTCGCGGTGATCGAGAACGTCCTGGGCGTCGTCGAGTTCACCGGGGAGCGCGTCGCGGACGTCGTCGAGCAGTTCGAGGACATCGCCGCGCGGCACGATACAACTGCGGGTCGGCGGGATGCCGCGTGCCTCTTCGACGATCGCGACCAGTTCGTCGAGTGCTTCGAATACGCGATACATGCTCACTACCCTCCTGCGGACTCACGGCGAAACCACTACCGCCGACGCCCAGTGTGCCTGTCCTCGGCGGCTGTGCCGAATGTCGTCGCGGTGTGTCGCGACAGTGTCCAAGATCGCACAGATATCAAGTGGAGTGCAGCCCTCCACTTCGGCTACCATCGGTGAGCACGACAACGCCGTCCGCCGGGAAGCACCGCAACCTCTTCGCTGTTGTACTCCTCGACGTCTGTTCATGTGGGATCGGAGTCGAACATGACCCTCCTGGAAACTCCTAGGAGTCCGGTGTCGCACGTCGCGGGCATGTTCACTCCCTGGACCGGTCCGTTCCCCGTGGTGACGCCGAGTGAAGTCGCACCCGCGCTGCGCCCGCAGCTCCAGGGCGCGCTCACCTATCTGCGCGGCGACCACGCACTCCCCCAACTCTTCCGATTCGCCCTCGTCGGCGGGTCGAGCAATATCGCCTATGTGCTGCTGTTCTTCGCGATGCACGGGATCGGTCCGCTGATCGCCAATGTGGCCGGGTCGGTGGTCAGCACGGTCATCGCCAACGAATTCCACCGCCAGCTCACATTCCACGCCACCGACCGGGTCACCTGGTTCACCGCGCAGTGGGAAGGTGGCGGAATCGCGTTGATCGGGCTCGCGATCACCACCGCGTGCCTGGCCGGACTGGACTTCTGGGCGCCCGGCCTGGGTGACATCACGCAAGCGCTGACAGTCCTGGCCATCACCGCAGCCGTCGGCGGCCTGCGCTTCCTGGCACTGCGGGGGCTGTTCCGCCTGCCCGCGACTTCCTAGCCGAACCCGGTCGGTTTCCGGCCGTCAGTTACCGATACTCGCGCGGGATCACTTGTTGCGTTCGGCCAGGCGGTCGAGCAGGCGCTTGTGCACGGCGGGCGGGAGCATGTCGCTGACGTCTCCCCCATAGGCCGCGACTTCCTTGACCAGGGAGCTGGACAGGAAGCTCAGCGACGGGTTGGTGGCGATGAAGAAGGTGTCCACGCCGGCCAGCTTGTGGTTCATCTGGGCCATCTGCAGCTCGTAGCCGAAGTCGCCCGCGTCGCGCAGGCCCTTGACGATCGCGCTGATGCCTTCCTGCTTGGCGAAGTCGACCGTCAGACCCTGCCAGGACGCGACGCGCACGTTCGGCAGGTGCGAGACCGATTCGCGCAGCAGTTCCATGCGTTCTTCGACGGTGAACATGCCTTGTTTCTTGGGGTTCACGTTCACCGTGACGATCACCTCGTCGAACTGTGCGGCCGCACGGGCGAACACATCGAGGTGACCGTTGGTGACCGGGTCGAAGGAACCGGGGCACAGTGCTGCAGCCATACCTCAGACGCTAGCACCGAACTCGGCGAACTCGACCCTGGTCTCCCCGTACTTGCGTGTCTTCAACGCCACATAGCCTGTGGGCCAGACGATTTCGGGTGATCGACTCGACCGCTCCACCACCACCAGAGCCTCCGGCGCGAGCCAGCCGTTACCGGCAAGCGCGGCCAGGTCGGCGATCACGTCCTCGGCGCTCACGTCGTAGGGCGGATCCGAGAACACCACGTCGTAAGCCCTCGGCGCGGCGTGCTTCAGCACCGACGACACGCTGCCGAGCCGCAGTTCGGCGCCGGGCAGGCCGAGCTCGGCGATATTGGCGCGCACCACCTCGCCCGCCTTCCGGTCCGACTCGACGAGCAGCGCCCGCTCGGCCCCACGCGAGAGCGCTTCCAAACCCAGCGCCCCCGAGCCCGCGTACAGGTCGAGGACCAGTGCCCCGTCCAGGTCGAGGCGGGCATCGATCGCGCTGAACAGCGCTTCACGGACCCGGTCGGAGGTGGGCCTGGTACCGGCGGGCGGCACCTTCAAGCGCCGCCCGCCTGCCACACCCGCGACGATGCGTGTCATTCCGACTCGCGTGCGACCAGTTCCACCAGCAGGTCGCCGCCCTCGACCTGGGCCACCTTGGCGGTCGCGATCCGGCCGACCACGCCACCGCGCGGCGCGGTGATCGCCGCTTCCATCTTCATCGCCTCGATGGTGCCGACGGTGTCACCGGCGTGGATCTCGTCGCCTTCCGACACCGCCACCGTGACCACACCGGCGAACGGAGCGGCGATATGACCGGCGTTGTTCTTGTCGGCCTTCTCGGCCGCGGGCACCTCGGAGGCCACGGACCGGTCACGCACCGCGACCGGACGCAACTGGCCGTTCATGATGCACATCACCGTGCGCATGCCCTTCTCGTCGGGCTCGGAGATCGCTTCGAGTCCGATGAGCAGGGTGACGCCCTTCTCCAGCTGCACGCGGTGCTCTTCGCCGCGGCGCAGGCCGTAGAAGAATTGGTTCTCCGACAGGCCGGTGGTGTCGCCGTACTTTTCCCGGTGGTTGTTGAACTCGGCGGTCGGGCCGGGGAACAGCAGCCGGTTGAGCGTTTCGCGACGCTCGGCGGAGGAGCCGTCGAGCAGCTTCTGGTCGGCCGGGCTCAGCGGGGTCTCGGGCTTGGGTTCGGTGCGCCCGGCCAGTGCCTTGCTGCGGAAGGGCTCCGGCCAGCCGCCCGCGGGAGTGCCGAGCTCCCCGCGCAGGAAACCGATCACCGAATCGGGAATGTCGTAGCGGCCGGGATCGGCGGCGAAGTCCTCGATGTCGACACCGGTGCCGACCAGGGCCAGCGCAAGGTCACCGACCACCTTCGACGACGGCGTCACCTTGATCAGGCGACCCAGCAGCCGGTCGGCGGCCGCGTACTTGGCTTCGACCTCCTCGAACCGATCGCCCAGGCCGAGCGCGATGGCCTGCTGACGCAGGTTCGACAGCTGACCGCCCGGGATCTCGTGGGTGTACACGCGCCCGGTCGGCGCGGGCAGACCCGACTCGAACGGCGCGTAGACCTTGCGCAGCGCCTCCCAGTACGGCTCGAGATCGCACACGTTCTGCAGATTCAGGCCGGTGTCGTGTTCGGTGTGCGCGGCGGCGGCCACGATCGCCGAGAGCGCGGGCTGTGATGTGGTGCCCGCCATCGCCGCCGAAGCGCCGTCGACCGCGTCGGCACCGGCCTGCCAGGCCGCCAGGTAGGTGGCCAGCTGACCGCCGGGGGTGTCGTGGGTGTGCACATGCACCGGCAGGTCGAAGTTGCTACGCAGCGCGGTCACGAGTTTCGCGGCCGCGGGTGCGCGCAGCAGACCGGCCATGTCCTTGATCGCGAGCACGTGGGCGCCCGCGTCGACGATCTGCTCGGCCAGCTTCAGGTAGTAGTCGAGGGTGTAGAGCGACTCGTTCGGGTCGAGCAGGTCACCGGTGTAGCTCAGCGCGACTTCGGCGACGGCAGTACCGGTTTCGCGGACCGCGTCGATCGCCGGCCGCATCTGGTCGACGTTGTTGAGCGCGTCGAAGATGCGGAAGATGTCGATGCCGGTGGCGGCGGCCTCGGAAACGAAAGCGCGCGTGACCTGTTCGGGGTAGGGGGTGTAACCGACGGTGTTACGACCGCGCAGCAGCATCTGCAGGCAGATGTTGGGCACGGCCTCGCGCAGGGCGGCCAGGCGTTCCCACGGGTCCTCGTGCAGGAACCGCAGTGCCACATCGTAGGTCGCGCCGCCCCACGCCTCGATGGAGAGCAGCTCCGGCGTCAGCCGCGCGACGTGCCCCGCCACACCGAGCAGGCCGTTGGTGCGCACGCGGGTCGCCAGCAGTGACTGATGCGCGTCACGGAAGGTGGTGTCGGTGACGCCGAGCGCCTTCTGCTCGCGCAGGGCGCGGGCGAAACCCTCCGGCCCGAGAGTGAGCAGTCGCTGGCGTGAACCGTCCGGCGGCGGCAGCGTCAGGTCGACGGCGGGCAGCTTGTCGTAGGGGTACACCGTGGTCGGGCGGTCACCGTTGGGCTTGTTGACGGTGATGTCGGCCAGATAGGTGAGGATCTTGGTGCCGCGGTCGGCGGACCCGCGCGAGGTGAGCAGCTCGGGACGCTCGTCGATGAACGAGGTGGTCACCCGGCCCGCCTGGAAGTCGGGGTCGTCGAGCACCGACAGCAGGAACGGGATGTTGGTGGTCACGCCACGAATGCGGAACTCGGCCAGCGCACGGCGGGCACGAGCGGCGGCGGCGGGCAGATCACGACCGCGGCAGGTCAGCTTCACCAGCATCGAGTCGAAGTAGGCGCCGATCTCCGCGCCCAGGTTCGCGCCACCGTCGAGACGGATGCCCGCGCCGCCCGGGGTGCGGTAGGCGGTGATGCGACCGGTGTCGGGGCGGAAACCGTTGGCCGGGTCCTCGGTGGTGATGCGGCACTGCAGCGCGGCGCCGCGAATCTGCACGGTCTCCTGGCTCAGGCCCAGGTCGGCGAGCGACTCTCCCGCCGCGATGCGCAGCTGCGACTGCACCAGGTCGACGTCGGTGATCTCCTCGGTGACCGTGTGCTCCACCTGGATGCGCGGGTTCATCTCGATGAACACGTGGTTGCCGCGCTCGTCGAGCAGGAACTCGACCGTGCCCGCGTTGATGTAGCCGATCTGACGGGCGAACGCCACCGCGTCGGCGCAGATCTGCTCGCGCAGTTCCGGTGACAGGTTGGGCGCGGGCGCGAGCTCGATCACCTTCTGGTGGCGGCGCTGCAGCGAGCAGTCCCGCTCGAACAGGTGCATCACATTGCCGTGCTGGTCGGCCAGGATCTGCACCTCGATGTGGCGCGGATTCACCACCGCCTGCTCGAGGAACACCGTCGGATCACCGAAGGCCGACTCCGCTTCGCGCGAGGCCGCTTCGATCGATTCGCGTAACTGCTCGGGTGCGGCTACTCGGCGCATGCCGCGACCGCCACCACCGGCGACGGCCTTGACGAAGATCGGGTACTCGAGTTCGGCCGACGCGGTGAGCAATTCGTCGATATCGGCCGAGGGCTCGCTGGACTTCAGCGTCGGCAGCCCGGCCGCCTTGGCCGCGGCGATGGCGGTGGCCTTGTTGCCCGCCATCTCGAGGATTTCGGCGGTGGGGCCGATGAACGTGATGCCCGCGGCGGCACAGGCCGCGGCGAGGTCGGGGTTCTCCGACAGGAAGCCGTAGCCGGGGTAGATCGCGTCGGCGCCCGCCGCAACCGCCGCGTCGATGATCGCCTCGATCGACAGATACGCGCGAACGGGATGACCCTCTTCGCCGATCTGGTAGGACTCGGCCGCCTTGAGGCGGTGCACGGAATTACGATCCTCGTACGGGAACACCGCGACCGTTCCGATGCCGAGTTCGTAGGCCGCGCGGAAGGCACGGATAGCGATCTCACCACGATTTGCGACCAAGACTTTCGAGAACATTGGCCTACGGTACCCGGCCACGAGCCGAGCCAGGACACGCAAGGTTGCTTCGCAGCAATCTTCACACCGCACACCCGCCCACCTGCGAAGTTGCGTTCATCAGGCCGTCACATCTCACCGCTGGGAACCGCTCGCGGTGCGCCCCGGACGGTCCCAACGCAACCGCAGGTCACGGCCATGTTCGCGACGGGGCGGTGGTGGCGGCTCGCGCCGAGGGCCTATGCTCGGTGACGCAGCTGGTTCGCCTGCGCGGTGGAAGAGTCGGAGCCCCGACCTCCCGCGGAGGCGTCGAAACCCGGGTGCGGATCATGTTCCGCACCGGGTGAGAGGGAACCCGGTGAGAATCCGGGACTGTCCCGCAGCGGTGAGCGGGAACGACCGCCGTCATCAGCACTGGGCTGCACGCCTGGGAAGCGACGGCCAGTAGGTCGGTCGATCACACGACCGGTGCCCGCGAGTCCGAAGACCTGCCGACTGTGCCGGATACGCCGTATCCGGCGGCCACCGCCTCGTGGATCGGGCGCGCGGACCATCGATGCCGACCTGTCGTGCCTGCGCGACTCCGTCCGGCCACCGGTGACGTGTGCCCGCGAAAAGGCGACGGCTCTCCCTGCACGACACTGGAGAATCTCCGTGACTGTTTCGCACACCCCTTTCACCGCAACGGTTCTCGGCCTGCCGCGAGTCGGCCCGAACCGGGAACTCAAGCGCGCCACCGAGTCCTACTGGGCAGGCCGTGTCGATGCCGCGCACCTGCACGCGGTCGGCCGAGAGCTACGCCGCGCCCAGCTCACCGAACTGGCCGCGGCGGGACTCGATTCGGTGCCGGTGGGCACCTTCTCCTACTACGACCAGATGCTCGACACCGCCGAGCTGCTCGGTGCGCTGCCGCCGCGCGTCGCCGGGATCGCCGATCCGCTCGACCGCTATTTCGCGGCCGCGCGCGGCACCGACACGGTCGCCCCGCTGGAGATGACCAAGTGGTTCGACACCAACTACCACTACCTGGTGCCCGAAATCGACGCGGCCACCACCTTTTCGCTGCATCCCGGCAAGCTGCTGACCGAACTCGACGAGGCGATCGAGCTCGGCCTGCCCGCACGGCCGGTGGTGATCGGTCCGATCACCTTCCTGAAACTGGCCAAGGCCGCCGACGGTGCCGCGCTGGAGCGGCTGCCCGAGCTGGTGCCGCTGTACCTCGACCTGCTGGCCCAGCTGGCGGATGCGGGTGCGCAATGGGTACAGATCGATGAGCCGGTGCTGGTCACCGACCTCACCGAGGCAGAGTTGGCCCTGGTCGGCCGGACCTACAGCGCGCTGTCGGCCGCGCTGAACCGGCCCGCGATCCTGGTCGCCACCTACTTCGGGCACCCCGATGCCGCCCTGGCGGTGCTGGCCGAGACCGAGATCGAGGGTGTCGCTCTCGATTTCACCGCGGGCGCCGATGTCTCGGCGGTCGCGGCGTTGCCCGCCCTGGCCCGCAAGCTGCTGGTGGCCGGCGTGGTCGACGGCCGCAATATCTGGCGCGCCGACCTCGACGCGGTCCTCGGCACCCTGGGCACCCTGCTCGGCAGTGCCGACGCGGTGGCGGTGTCGAGTTCGTGCTCGCTGCTGCACGTGCCGTATTCGCTGACCCCCGAGACCGGACTGGACGAGCGCCTGCGCTCGTGGCTGGCCTTCGGCATCGAGAAGGTCGGTGAGGTGCGAGTGCTGGCCACCGCGCTCACCGCGGGAGTCGACTCCGTCGCCGACGAACTGGCCGCGGCCCGCGCCGCCGCCGACTCACGCCGCAGCGACCCGCGTCTACACAACGAGCAGGTACGGGCCCGGTTGACCGCGCTCGACGAGAATGACCTGGCCCGCTCCCCCGCCGACGAGCGCCGCGCGCGGCAGCGTGATCACCTCGACCTGCCGGTACTGCCGACCACCACCATCGGCTCCTACCCGCAGACCTCGACCATCCGGCTGGCCCGCGCCGCACTACGCAAGGGTGAGATCGACCAGGCCGAGTACGTGCGGCGGATGCGCGCCGAGATCGCCGACGTGATCACCCTGCAGGAAAGGCTCGGTCTCGACGTGCTGGTGCACGGCGAACCCGAGCGCAACGACATGGTGCAGTACTTCGCCGAACTGCTCGACGGTTTCGCCGTCACCGAGGCGGGTTGGGTGCAGTCCTACGGCACCCGCTGCGTGCGCCCGCCGATCCTGTTCGGTGACGTCACCCGGCCCGAACCGATGACGCTGTCGTGGATCAACTACGCCCAGTCGCTGACCACCAAGCCCGTCAAAGGCATGCTCACCGGCCCGGTCACCATCCTGGCGTGGTCGTTCGTCCGCGACGACCAGCCGCTGGGCGAGTCGGCCCGCCAGGTCGCGCTCGCCATCCGGGACGAGACCGTCGACCTGGAAGCCCAGGGCGCGCGGATCATCCAGGTCGACGAGCCCGCCCTGCGTGAGCTGTTGCCGCTGCGTGCCGCCGAACAGCCCGCGTACCTGCGGTGGTCGGTGGATTCGTTTCGCCTGGCCACCGCCGGAGTCGCCGACACCACCCAGGTGCACACCCACCTGTGCTACTCGGAGTTCGGCGAGGTCATTTCGGCGATCGCGGGCCTGGACGCCGATGTCACCTCGATCGAGGCGGCGCGCTCGCACATGGAGGTCCTCGACGATCTGAACGCGGCCGGTTTCGCGCTCGGTGTCGGGCCGGGCGTCTACGACATCCACTCGCCGCGGGTGCCCTCGGTCGAGGAGATCACCGACTCGCTGAGCGCGGCGTTGAAAGCGGTTCCGGCCGAACGGCTCTGGGTGAACCCCGATTGCGGCCTCAAAACCCGCGGGCCGGTGGAGGTCGAGGCGTCACTGCGCAACCTGGTGACGGCGGCGCGAACCCTGCGCTGACGCTCGCCCGAACGACCACTGCCCCCTGACGGATTCGATCCGTCGGGGGCGGTGTGCGCCGGGCGGCGGTCGGTCGGGCGAACTCCCGACTGCGATCTGCGGGCCACACCACAACTACGTCTACCGAAACTGCCTGAACAGGCGTATTTTCGTGGGCGGAGTCCAGCAGATCGACGGACGCCGCGAAATCTTCGGTGCGCTCGGCGCACCGGGGATCCCCTGTGCGCTCACCAGCGCACTCTTCGCACATTACGCACGGGTAGCTTCAGGCAAATTCCCTTGCAGCACTGGACTTCTCCGCTGGCATTCGCCCCTTTCAGCGAATATTGCGAACAGGTCGCGTTAGGATCTTCGTCGTGCGGAAGATGTACGCGGGGGCCAGGCTACGAAGGCTGCGCGAAGAACGGCGAATGACCCAGGCGGCGCTCGCGAAATCGCTGGATCTCTCTCCCAGCTACCTCAACCAGCTCGAGCGTGATCAGCGTCCGCTGACCATTCCCGTTCTGCTGAAACTGAACTCGACCTTCGATCTCGATGTGCAGTTCTTCGCCGCGGACTCCGACGCCCGACTGGTCTCGGACCTGCACGAAGTTCTGGTGGAAGCCGCGGGAGGCGGCGACACCGCGCCCATCACCGAGGTCGAGGAATTGGCCACCCGGTTGCCCGAGGTGGCGCGGATCGTGATCGCGATGCACCGGCGACTGCGCGCGGCGACCGATCAGCTCGACCTGCTGTCCTCCCGGGTCGACACACCGGCGGGCGCGCCCGGCACGCCCATGCCGTACGAGGATGTGCGCGACTTCTTCTACGACCATCGCAATCACATCTCCACCCTCGACCACGCCGCCGAGCAACTGTTCGAGGAATCCGGTCTGAGCATCGGGTCACTGGATCGACAGCTGGCCCGGATCGCCGAGGAACGCGCGGGCGTCACGGTGCTGGTGCGCGGCGACGGAGCCGACCCCGCCATTCCCAAACGCCACTACGACCCCGACACGCGCACCCTCACCCTGGCCAGGCGACTGCGCCCCGGGCAGCGCGCCTTCCAGATCGCGAGCACGCTCGGCCTGCTGCTCTACGGCCGCGAGATCGACAACGTGCTCGCCGAATCCCGGGCGCTCACCGGCGAATCCCGCACGCTGGCCCGCGTCGGGCTGGCCAACTACTTCGCCGGTGCGCTGATCCTGCCCTACGGGCGGTTCCTGCGCTCGGCCGAGGAACTGCGCTACGACGTCGACCTGCTCGCCCTGCGTTTCGAGGTCGGCTTCGAGACGGTCTGCCACCGGCTCAGCACCCTGCAGCGGCAGGGTCAGCGCGGTGTGCCGTTCTTCCTGGTCCGCACCGACCGCGCGGGCAATATCTCCAAGCGCCAGTCCGCGACCGCGTTCCACTTCTCCCGGGTCGGCGGCAGCTGTCCGCTGTGGGTCACCCACGAGGCGTTCGCGCAACCGGGACGCATCCTCACCCAGATCTCGGAGATGCCCGACGGGCGCCGGTATCTGTGGATCGCGCGCACCACGTCCCCTGCCGCGCAGGGGTTCGGGGCGGCGT
Organism: Nocardia sp. NPDC058633; assembly: GCF_042717045.1. Lineage (NCBI taxonomy): Bacteria > Bacillati > Actinomycetota > Actinomycetes > Mycobacteriales > Nocardiaceae > Nocardia > Nocardia sp. NPDC058633. The sequence goes on along the minus strand of NZ_JBHXRA010000001.1, from coordinate 463,462 downwards.
CGAAGAACTTCGTCATCGGGCTCGGCTGCGATATCGAGTACGCCGACCGGCTGGTGTACTCCCAGGGGACGCAGGTCGACGATCCGCAGGTGGCGGTGCCGATCGGGGCCGGCTGCAAGGTGTGCGAGCGGCCCGCGTGCCCGCAACGGGCGTTCCCGCAGATCGGGCGGTCGCTGGCCGTGACCGAACACACCAGCACCGACCTGCCGTATCCGCGCCTCCCTCGCTGACCCAGCCGGTGACGGGTACGCCGTAGCCGACGCGGCGGGACACACCGAAGGCCTCGACCGGGCGATCCGACGGCCGGGTGGGCGGTCAGGACTTGGCGAGGTATTCGATGCGTTCGCCGTCGACGGCGGCCGACATCATGCCCGCCAAGCCCGGGTGGTTCACCAGACCCGGGTCCTCGGCGACGACCTGGCGGGCGAGTTCCTGTGCGGCGGTGATCACCTCGAGGTCGTCGAGCAGCGAGAGCAGGCGCAGCGACCGGGCGGTACCGGACTGCGCCGAGCCGAGCACATCACCTTCCCGACGCTGGCGCAGGTCGAGCACCGAGAGTTCGAAGCCGTCGGTGGTCGCCGCCACCGCCTCGAGCCGCGCCATCGCCGTCCCGCCGGGGGCGGCATCGGTGACCAGCAGGCACAGGCCGGGATGCTTGCCACGTCCGATGCGACCGCGCAACTGGTGTAGCTGACTCACGCCGAACCGGTCGGCGTCCACGATCACCATCACGGTCGCGTTCGGCACGTCGACACCGACCTCGACGACTGTGGTGCAGACCAGCACGTCGATCGCGCCGTCGTTGAATTGGCGCATCACGTGGTCTTTTTCGTCGGAGGGCAGCCGGCCGTGCAACAGGCCGACGCGTACACCGGCGAGCGGACCGGCGCCCAGCGTCTCGTACATCTCGACAGCGGCCGCGGTGGTGGGGCCTTCCTTGTCCGCCTTCTTACCCTTGGCCGGTGGCGCGTCCGGGTCCTCGCCGATACGCGAGCACACGACATAGGCCTGTCGTCCCTGGCCGACCTCCTCGACGATGCGTTCCCAGGCGCGATCCACCCAGCCCGGATGCAATTTGCGCGGAACGACTTTCGACACGATCGGTGATCGACCCTTGGGAAGCTGGGTGAGAGTGGATGTTTCGAGGTCTCCGAGGGTGGTCATGGCGATGGTGCGCGGAATCGGGGTGGCGGTCATCACCAACAGATGCGGACTGATGCCGTCTTTCGCTTTGGCGCGCAGGGCATCTCGCTGTTCGACACCGAAGCGGTGCTGTTCGTCGACCACCACCAGGCCGAGGTCGTAGAACTCGACGGCGTCCTGGATGAGCGCGTGGGTGCCGATGACGATGCCCGCCTCGCCCGTCATCGCGTCCAGCAGGGCCGCCTTCTTCGCGGCGGTCGACATCGAGCCGGTGAGCAGCACGACCTTCGTCGAGTTCTCCGCCGCGCCGAGCTCGCCGCCGTTGCCGAGGTCGCCGAGCATGGCGCGCAGCGACCGAAAATGTTGAGAAGCCAGGACTTCGGTCGGGGCGAGCAGGGCGCACTGCCGTCCCGAGTCCACCACCTGGAGCATGGCGTTGAGTGCCACGATGGTCTTGCCCGACCCCACCTCGCCTTGCAGCAAGCGGTGCATCGGGCGGGTGCGGGCGAGATCTCGCGAGATCTCCGCCAGCACCTGCTGCTGGCCTTCGGTGAGCTCGAACGGCAGGCGATCGTCGAACGCGGCGGCGATCCCGTCGGCCGACGGCGGACAGGCCGGGGCGGTGCGGCCCTCCACCTCGTGGCGACGTTCGGCCAGGACGAGCTGCAATGCGAGCGCTTCGTCGAAACGAAGCCTGTCCCTGGCCTTGTCGATATCCAGCTTGTGCTCGGGCAGGTGGATCAGGCGCAGCGCATCCGCGAGCGGCAGGAGCCGTCGTTCCTCGCGCAAGTCGGCGGGCAGTGGGTCCTCGACGGGATCGAGCTGGTCGAGCACCTGACGGATGCACGCCAGCAGATCCCAGCTCTGGACCTTCGCGGTCGCCGGATACACGGGAACGAATTCGCGTTCGAAGAAGGAGGCGTCCACTCCCCCCGCGCCCTTCGCACTCTGCGCCAGCCCGCGCAACGCACCACTACCGCGCACGGAGGTGAGTTCCTCCACACCGGCTTCCGGCTTGTCGGGCAGGATCAGGTAGTCGGGATGCGAGAGGTTCCAGCGGTCGGGTCGCCACCAGTGCACGGTGCCCGACATCATCGCTCGCACACCTTCTTTCACCAGATAGCGCACCTTGTCACCGTTGAAGAAGGTGGCCTCGAGTGGACGCTGGGCGCCGGTGTCGAGCTGCACCTTCAACAGGGAGCCGCGCCGGTTCTTCATCGGGCGCAGCTCGGTTTTCGCGATGCGACCGATGACGGTGATGTGCGCGCCCTCCTCGGGTTCCTCCTCGGTGAGGGGCTGCCCCTGGGTCGCGTAGCGCACCGGATAGTGGCGCAGCAGATCCTCGACGGTGGTCATGTCGAACGCCTCGGTCAGCCGGTCGGCTGCCTTGACGCCCAGCACGTGGTCGAGCCGGTCACTCAACGTCGCCATCTACTCGACCCCTATCTGCACCAGATCCGCTTGCTGTCCACCGGAATACACGACCACCTCGACGCCGGGGAAACCGGCCGTCACATGGTCGGCGAGCACCTGGGCCAACTCCCGCCCCGCATCGGCGCCCATCAGCAAAGTCACCAATTCCCCACCGAGACCGAGCATGCGGTCCAGCAGAATGCGTCCCGCGCCGACCACATCCGGGTCGATCACCACCACATCATGGCCGACCAGGCCGAGTCCGTCACCGGGAGAACACATTCCGACCATGGTCAAGGCCCGCACCCGAGCGGCCCGCAACGCGCCCCACCGGGTGGTCGCCGCCGCCTCCGACATCGCGAACGCGTCGTCCACCGCGATCCGCCCCCGATCGTGCACCGCCAGCGCCGCGAGGCCCTGCACCATCGACGAACTCGGCAACAACAGCACATCGCGCGACCCGTCACGCGCGGCCACACCCACCGCGACGAGTTCCTGCGCGGGCAATGCCCCGTTGGGCAAGACCAGCACTTCCCGATTCGGCATCGCGCGGATCGCCCGCAGCAGAGTGCTCGTATCGAGGTGGCGATCCCCACGCAACACCACCGCGCCGGCGTCCTCGAACAGGCGTACGGCAGTGGAGCCGCCCACCACCGCCAGGACACCACGATCCGCGAGATCGTCACCGGTGGCGACATCGCGGACGACCGAACCGGGCGCCCGGTCATCGCCGGTGCGCGGCTCACTCACCCCGGGGTGGTCTCGGGAATCGTCCCGGTCGTGTGCGTGGTGGGTGGCGTCGTGGGGCGCGGTCACCGCGAAACTCTCGATCCGAATGCCCGTCAGCGTGCCCACCGCGAGCCCCGCTTCGATGGCCGCGCCCGCATCGCGACAGTGCACGTGGGCGGACCAGGTGCTCTCGCCGTCACCGACCACCACCACGGAGTCACCCAGCACCGCGAGGCGATCCCGGAGCCCACCCGCGGCCGCCTCGTCGGTGCCGGAGATCACGTACATGACCTCGAAATGCGGGTCGGCCGCGTGCTCCCGATGATCGCGATCGTCGAGGAAGTCGGGAGTCCGGCCCTCCTGGTCGCCTGGACCGGACCTTCGGATGCTGTCGGTCGCCCGGTCGTGAACGTCGTCACCGGCACGGGGGACGACAGAGCTGATCTGTGTGGCGGGATCTCGCCGATGCGGTGCCGACCCGGGACCGACCGGCGCCCCGATCTGCGACGCGCCCTCCGATGCGCGTCGCTTCCGTGAATCGGGGGCGTCGTCGACGCGCTCGGCGTTGTCGTCTTCGTGGACGCTGCCCGGGCGCCGATGTGGTCCGTGGTCCGCGCGCTCACCGCGGGTGTACCTGACTCGCTCCGGAGCCTCCCCGCACACTTCCGCCACCAGGCAATCGAGCAGCACCAACAGGCCCCGCGCCCCCGCATCGACCACGCCGGCCGCACGCAGCACGCCCAACTGGGCCGGTGTCTCGCTCAGCGCTCGCGCGGCGCCGTCGGCGGCGGATCGGGCGACGGTCACGAGAGACCGGTCGGGCGACTCGGCCGCGGCGACCGCGGCGCGGTCGAGAACTGTCAGGATCGTGCCCTCGACCGGGGCGCTCAGGCCCGTGCGCACGAGCACCGCCGAGCGCCGCAACGCCACCCGCAGCCGCTCACCGGTCAGCGGACCGTCGACGACGGCCTCGGCGATCCCGCGGAGGACCTGCGACAGGATGATGCCCGAGTTCCCGCGCGCACCCGTCGTGGCACCACGGGCCAGCGCCCGGGCGATGAGGTGGGCCGAAGGCCCATCGACAATGGCAGCTTTCGCATCGTGGTCGCCAGGGCACGACGGGTCCCGGTCGAGCGCGCCGAGACCGACCTGTCGTTCGGGGGTGCCGGAGGTTGCCTCGAGCACCGCCCGATCTGCCGTCGCGACCGCGGCCCGCATGGTGGCGAGGAGATTGGTTCCGGTGTCGGAGTCGGCGATGGGGAAGACGTTGAGCGCGTCGATCTCGGCTCGGCGTAGTTCCAGGCCGGTGCGGCAACTACGGGCCCAGACCAGCAGGTCCGGGCCGTCGAGCGACTCCCGCACGTGCGACACCGCCACCTCGCTCCCCGTTCTGCGTACCCGCGCGCCGAGCACGCACGCCAGGTTAGCGGCAGCGACCGACGCAAACCCACCGAGCACAGCCGGAGCGCGATCCGCACCCTGTGCGGCCCGCGCCGAGGCGGAGGGAGACCCACGAGCACAGCCGGAGTGCGGGCGGCGGTACGCTGACCTCGGACGGGCCCTCATCCGGGCTGTGCACGGCGTATCGACCGGGCCACCCGGTTTGGAACTTCGTGGCCCGGCCCGCTAGTCTTGCAGGGTTGCCTCGTGCGGCCCACGTGGGTCTGCGCTGGCCGACGTCAGTCGGCAAGGCATTTGACGACATCAGTTTCCGGTTCAGCGGGCATACGTGCGCCGCTGTCCGCTTATGACATGAAGGAGCTCGCGACATGGCTGCCGTTTGCGACGTCTGCGCCAAGGGCCCCGGTTTCGGGAAGTCGGTCTCGCACTCGCACCGGCGCACCAACCGTCGCTGGAACCCGAACATCCAGACCGTGCGTGCGCAGGTTGCCCCTGGCAACACCCGCCGGATGAACGTGTGCACCTCCTGCCTGAAGGCGGGCAAGGTCGTCCGCGGCTGAATTTCAGCCCGTACATTCTGCCGACAGCGCCCCGGCGCCCCTCGTGGGTGACCCGGGGCTTTGTCGTACCACGGCCCCGCGTCGTCGATCGGCCCCGCCGTGGCTGACTGGCGGATCGCGCCGCTCACGGCGAATCGGGTCACCGAACTCGCCGCCTGCCACATCGCCAGCTGGTGCGAAGCCTACGGAACGCTCGTCCCCGGCCACATCCTCGACGGCTTCGACCTCGAACGCTCCGCGATCACCTGGGAACGCCGTCGCGCCGCCGGGACCCACCGGTTGCCGGTGGCGCTGGTCGGCGACCGGCTGATCGGCTTCGCCTCCGGAACGAACGCGTCCCTGCCCGGTCGACAGGCGGAGCGGCCCGCGCCCGCCGAGGCCGAACTCGAGGCGCTCTACGTCCGCAGTGCCTGGCACGGCACCGGTATCGCCGACGCGCTGATCGACGCCGCCGCCCCCGGATCACCGTGCACCCTCTGGGTCTTCGCCGAGTATCCGCGCGCCCATGCCTTCTACCGCAGGCACGGTTTCACCGATACCGGCATCCGCCGCACCGATCCGTTCACCCTGCTGCCCGAACAACTGTGGCGCCGCGATCCCGGGTAGACGGCCCTTGCGCATCCAAGGCACACCGTCGCCGCAGTGCCCATGGGACATACCTTCGAGTAGGACTGCGAAACGCCGCGCGTCCGGGGCCCCGTTAAGGTGACGCCCATGAGTACCACCGAACCGGTCCCCGCCGCCGAGATCATCGACGGCGTGCTGCAGCTGACCATCGCCACCGCCGCCGCGGGCACCTCGATGGATTTCGACCTGATCAACGCGGGCACCGCCGCCCTGCGCGCGCTCGACCCGTCGGTCGGCGCCGTCCTGCTCACCGGCGCGGGCGCGAACTTCTGCGCGGGCGGCAATGTCCGCAATTTCGCCGCCTCCGACGACCGCGGTGCCTATCTGCACGAGCTGGCCGACCAACTCCACGATTTCGTCCGCGCACTCGCGGCCGCCCCCGTCCCCGTGATCGCCGCCGTGCAGGGCTGGGCGGCGGGTGCCGGCATGAGCCTGGTCTGCGCCGCGGACATCGCGATCGGCGGCCCGTCGACGAAACTGCGCCCCGCCTACCCCGGCATCGGCCTGTCCCCCGACGGCGGCATGTCCTGGTCGCTGCCCCGCATCGTCGGCCTGAGCCGGGCAACCGAAATCCTGCTCACCGACGCCGTACTCGATGCCGAAGAGGCCGTGCGCCTCGGCATCCTGAGCCGCACGGTCGAAGACGAGGACATCCGCACCGAAGCCTTCCGCGTCGCGCAGACCTTCGTCACCGGCCCCCGCCCCACCTACACGGCCATGAAAAAGCTGCTGGCCCAGTCGCCGACGGCGACATTGGACCAGCAGCTGGATTCCGAACGCGACAGCATCTCCGCCGCCGCGAACAGCGACACCGGCCGCGAAGGCGTCGACGCCTTCGTGGGCAAGCGCAAGCCGAACTACGTGGGCCTCACTTAGAAAACCCACCCACTCCCGCGAGTGAACCGACCCGCCCGACGCGACCAACGCCACGCCGGAGATCAGCCACCACGGGTTTTCGGCCGCCTCGCATCCGAGGGGCGAGACGGAACGCCGAAGGCGCAGTATCGCCCCTCGGATGCGAGGCAATCAGGGCCGAAAACCCCGCGGCGCCAGCCGCCAATGATTCAGCAAGCTGCGCCGAGGGCACTGAAGGTGTTCTGCAGCAGGCAGGTCACCTTCGCGTTCACGCCCGAGGAGATGGTGGAGGTGCCGGTGGAGGTCCATTCCTCGCCGACCTGGGTGGTGGCCACCGGTGCGGCCTGCTCGTTGTAGGGCTCGAGCTGCAGGCCTGCGGCGGTGGCCGAGCCCGCGCCCGCGGTGATGGCGGCGGCGACGGCGGCGGTCGCCAGCGCGGCGCGAATGGTGGTGCTGTGCATCGGGTTGTGCTCCTTCATCATTTTCTTCTGGTGCGGACGACGCCCCGGGTCAGGGCAGCCGCCAGTCGACGGGGTCGGCGCCGAGTTCGTCGAGCAGTTCGTTGACCCGCGAGAACGGGCGTGAACCGAAGAACCCGCGCGAGGCGGAAAGCGGTGAGGGGTGCGCCGATTCCACATAGGGCACCTCGGCGTCGACGAGGGTGGACTTGAGCGAGCGGGCGTCGTTGCCCCACAGCACCGCGACGAGCGGTTCGTCGCGGGCGACCAGCGCCCGGATCGCCTGCTCGGTGACCGCTTCCCAGCCTTTGCCGCGATGGGAGGCGGGTGCGCCGGGAGTGACGGTGAGCACGCGGTTCAGCAGCAGCACACCCTGATCCGACCAGGGGCTGAGGTCACCACAGGTCGGGGTATCGAAGCCGAGGTCTTTGCTGTATTCGGCGAAGATGTTGGACAGGCTGCGTGGGACCGGCGAAACCTGCGGTGTGACAGAGAAACTCAGCCCCATCGCGTGACCGGGTGTCGGGTACGGGTCCTGGCCCACGATGAGCACGCGCACCGCGTCGAACGGGCGCTGGAACGCGCGCAGCACGTTCTCCCCTTCGGGAAGGTATCCGCGGCCTGCCGCGTTCTCTTCGCGGAGGAATTCGCCCATTTCGCTGATGCGGTCGGTGACCGGCTCCAGTGCCCGGGCCCAGCCCGGATCGATGATCTCCGACAGTGGTTTGGCACCCATGACCGCACAACCTATCGTTCGTCGCCGGTGCGGGTGGCGCCCGCCCCATGGAACGATTCCCAACCGGTGCCGCCGGTGGGGGCCACGCCGTCCACGGTGACGCCGCTGCCTGCGGTTACCACCCCGATCGGCCGCCATCCGGCGGGGAGCGCGACGTCGGCGGACCAGGTTCCGGCGAATGCGTGATCTTCGCCGCCTGCCAGAATCCATTGCGTCGCATCGGCATCGAGCAGTTTCGCCACGGCGCTCAGTGCGGAGTCGGTCAGCGCCGAGCCGTGGATGTCGATCGCGACATTCGACGCGGCGGCGAGATGTCCGAGGTCGGCGAGCAGTCCGTCGGAGATGTCGGTGAGCGCCGTCGGGATGTGGGTACCGAACGCGTCGACCACCGCCGCGTAGGGCGGCTGTGGAACACGATGTGCCGCGAGGGCATAGGCGAACTCGGGGTCGGAGTGGTCCGCGTCGCCGGTCAACACGGCCAGTCCCGCGCCGGACCAACCGAGTTCGCCTGCCACCGCGACGATGTCGCCGACCACCGCGCCCGAGCGCGTGATCGCGGGCTGTCCGCCGAGGTCTCCGAATGCCGTCACCGAGACGACGAGTTGTTCGCTGTGCACCAGGTCGCCGCCCGCGATGGATCCTCCCGCGCGGCTCGCCTCGATCCACATCCCGTCGGCGATCCCTTCGACCACCGACACGGGGGTGTCGGCGGGGCAGCCGAGCGCGACCACGAACGCCGTCGGCCGCGCCCCCATCGCCACCACATCGGCGGCGTTCTGCGCGATGGCCTTGCGACCGATGTCGAGGGGTGAGGACCAGTCGGGCCGGAAGTGCCTGCCTTCGACCAGCATGTCGGTGCTCACCACGAACCGTCCGTCGGGAGCGGCGATCAGCGCGGCATCGTCACCGGGGCCGAGCAGTACGTGCGCGGCCTGCTCCCGACCGGCGTTGATCCGGTCGATCAAGGCGAATTCGCCCAGCTCACGCACCGTCTGTGGACGGCTGTCCTCGCTGATGACCGACCCCTTCCCACTGTGCTGCTGACCGACGAAATCGCCCCGACGGTACCCTTTCGAAGGCGATCGGGCACACCGACGGCGCAGGCGAACCCGCGAACGAAAGGACCACCCAGCTATGGCGGACTCGACACCGGAGGAACGCGACAAGGCGAGCACCCCCGACGACACCGCCACCGCCGACACGACGTCCTCGGGCGACGAGCCGACGTCCACCACCGCTGCGCGACCGGCCGGCGCGACTGCCGCGGATTCCGCGGCCTCCGGCGATGTCGCGAACGCGGAGCCAGGCGCCGAGACCGACGCCGACGAGTCGGACTCAGACGATCTCGACCCGGAGTCGCATCACTCCCCCGCGCTCATCGCCACCGCGGTCGCCCTGCCCGTCGTCCTGATCGTCGCCGTGCTGGTGGCCGCGTTCATCGCCCTGCGCGCCCCCGTCGAACGCGGGCCTCTCGCCCTCGGCCCGGTCCCTGCCCCCGCCGCCGACGGTCCCGCCTGCCAGGCCTTGCTCCCCGCCCTGCCCGCCGAGCTCGGTGACCACACCAAGGCGACCCTCGCCGAGCCCGCTCCGCCTGCCACCCGTGCCTGGCAGCTCCCCGACGGCGGCGACCCGATCACCCTGCGCTGCGGCCTCGACCGACCCCTCGAGTTCAACCGCGCGTCCCCGCTGACGGTGATCGACGGCGTGAAGTGGTTCCAGGTCCGCGACGAGGTCGGCAAGACCGGCACCTGGTTCGCGGTCGACCGCGAGACCTACATCGCCCTGACCGTCCCCGACGGCTCCGGCACCAGCGCCGTCCAGACGGTGTCCGACGTCATCACCGCGAATCTGCCTGCCCGCGAACCGACTCCAGGCGAACTCTGAGCAAACCACTGGCGCCGTAGGGCTTTCGAGCTGTAACCCGCCGAAAGCCCTACGGCCGAACAGAATTACCGCAGGCCGGTCCCGCGCACGAGCGCCGTCTCGATCAGCGTCGACACCAGCGTCGGGTAGTCGATGCCGGTGGCCTCCCACATCCGCGGGTACTGCGAGATCGGGGTGAAGCCGGGCATCGTGTTGATCTCGTTGATCACCGGGCCGTTGTCGGTGACGAAGAAATCGACCCGGGCCAGTCCCTGGCAGTCCAGCGCACGGAACGCGCGCACCGACAGCTCGCGGATCTCGTCGGCGACGTCGTCGTCGAGCTTGGCGGGCACGTCGAATTCGCACACGTCGTCGAGGTATTTGGTGTCGAAGTCGTAGAACTCGGGCGCGGCCGCGTCGGCATCGGGCATCCGGATCTCGGAGACGACACTGCCGCGCACCTCGCCGTCGGCGAATTCCAGTACGCCACACTCGACTTCGCGTCCGACGATGCCGGCTTCGATGATCACCTTGGGGTCGTGCGCACGCGCGGCGGCGATGGCCGGGGCCAGATCGGCCCAGTCGGTGATCTTGGTGATGCCGATCGAGGAACCACCGCGCGCGGGCTTCACGAAGGCGGGTAAGCCGATCCGGGCCCGGTCGGCCTCGGACAGAGTTTCGGTGCCAGGACGGAGCACGACCTGCACGCCGACGGGCAGCGATTCGGCAGCCAGCAATTTTTTGGTGAACTCCTTGTCCATGCCCGCCGCGCTGGCCAGCACGCCCGCGCCGACATAGGGAATCCCGGCCAGTTCGAGCATCCCCTGCAACGTGCCGTCCTCCCCGAACGGACCGTGCAGGATCGGGAACACGACATCGACGTTGCCGAGAACGGCGCTCGAGTCGAGCGCGACCAGCGCACCGGAGCGGCCCGGGTCGGCGGCCAGCGTGAGGGCGGTCCCCGACGCGTCGACCTGCGGTTGCACTCCGTGGCTCAGCGCCAGTTCGCCGATCCCGTCCGCCAGCACCCAGCCGCCGGTACGGGTGATGCCGATCGGTACCACCTCGTAGCGCGCCGGATCGAGGTTGCGCAGCACACTGCTCGCCGATACGCACGAGACGGCGTGCTCGCTGCTGCGCCCGCCGAACACCACAGCTACCGTGATCCGTTCCGTCATGAACGTCACCGTAGTAGGTTCGCGCCGCCCTGGCGTATTCGCCCTTATTCGGGCTTGATCCGCCTGCCGAGCAAGCTGCCGACCGCCTCGCTCACCGATAGCCCCTCATGGCACACCTTGTGCACCGCGTCGGTGAGCGGCATCTCCACCCCGTGCTCGGCGGCCAGTGACCGCACCGATGTGCACGACTTCACACCTTCGGCGACCTGCCCATTGGTCGCTTCCTGCGCGGCGGCCATCGTGCCACCGGCACCGAGCGCGTACCCGAAGGACCGGTTGCGCGACAGCGGCGAGGTACAGGTAGCCACCAGATCGCCGACACCCGCGAGCCCGGCCAGCGTCACCGGTTGCGCTCCGAGCGCGACGCCGAGCCGCATCACCTCGGCGAGCCCGCGCGTGATCAGACTGGCGACCGAGTTGTCGCCCAGGCCCATCCCCGAGGCGATACCGCACGCCAGCGCGATGACGTTCTTACACGCGCCGCCGATCTCACAGCCGATCACATCGGTATTGGTGTAGGGCCGGAAATACCCGGTGGCGCAGGCGCGCTGCACCACTCCGGCGCGTTCGGTATCGGTGCACGCGATCACCGTCGCCGCGGGCTGACGTTCGACGATCTCGTGGGCCAGATTCGGGCCCGACAACACCGCGATGCGTCCCGGCTCGGCCGCGGTGACCTCCGCGATCACCTGACTCATCCGCAGCAGTGTTCCGGTCTCGATCCCCTTGGCCAGGCTCAGCAATGTGGCGTCGGAGCCGATATCGCCCTTCCACAGATCCAGATTCGCCCGCAACGACTGCGACGGCACCGCCAGGACCACCAGATCCGCCCCGTCGAGGGCGACCCGGTGGTCATCTGTGCCCCGCACCGGCGGCAACTGCACGCCGGGCAGGTAGAACGGATTGCGGTGCTCGGTATCGAGTGCCCGCGCCACCTCGGCCCGCCGGGCCCAGACCGTCACGTCGGTCCCCGCCTCAGCCAACACTTTCGCGAACGCCGTACCCCACGACCCCGCACCCATTACCGCCGCCCTCGTCATCAGCCCAATATGCCATGCAAGGATCGACAACATGCACACTGTGCACGCCGTGATGGCGGTCAAACACATCGACCGGGCCAAGAGCAGGCTGGCCGGCGTACTGAGCAGCGAGCAGCGCGCCCAGCTCGTGCTGGCCATGTTCACCGACACCGTTGTCGCCGCCACCGCCGTGCCCGAGCTGTTGTCGCTGACCGTCGTCACTCCCGATCGGCTGGTCGCCGCCCGCGCCCGCGAGCTCGGCGCGCACGTGATCGCCGAACCCGCCGCCGGTGACGATCCGCTCAATACCGCGCTCGCCGCAGGCGCCGCAGACCTGCGCGATCGCCACGGCCCCACCCCCCTGCTCGCGCTGCAGGCCGACCTGCCCGCGCTGCGAGCGTCCGAGCTGGCCGACGTGCTCACCGTCGCCGTCGGCGCTCGATCGGTAGTGATCGATCACACGGGCACCGGTACCGCCGCATTGCTGGTGCGCGACAGCGCCGCGCCACTGTCGCCCCGCTTCGGCGCCGATTCCGCCCGCGCCCACCGCGACAGTGGTGCCGTATCGCTGTCCGGGTACTGGCCGGGCCTGCGCTGCGATGTCGACACCCCCGAGGATCTCCACCTTGTCCGAGCCCTCGGCGTCGGCGAGTGCACTACGTCGACCCTGCGCGAATTCGGATTCTCGTCGCACAGAAGTGATCCCGTTCGCACTGTGTGCTAGTCGATCGCCACCTCGGGGCCGGCTGCGACGATCCGTGCGATGTCGTGATGCGCGCCGCCCCCTCCTCGAGGGATGATTGTTCTCGTGAGCGATACGGAAACCATCAAGCAGCTGCCCCCGATTTCCCCGCCACCTGCGGCCGCCCTCGCCCCGGGCGGCGACCTGAGCACGCAGCGGTTGCCCCGAGATCGCTACCTCAACCGCGAGTTGAGCTGGCTCGACTTCAACGCCCGCGTCCTCGCCCTGGCCGAGGACTCCTCGTTGCCGTTACTGGAGCGGGCGAAGTTCCTGGCGATCTTCGCGTCCAATCTCGACGAGTTCTACATGGTGCGCGTCGCAGGGTTGAAACGCCGTGCCGAAACCGGTCTCTCGGTGCGCTCGGCCGACGGTCGCTCACCGTCGGAACAGCTGGAGATGATCACCGCCCGCGCCCAGGAACTCGCCGAGCGCCACGCCAATGTGTTCATCGACGACGTGAACCCGGCGCTGGCCGCCGAGGGCATCGACATCATCGGCTGGAGCAAGCTCGACGACGATGAGCGTCAGCGCCTTTCGAACTACTTCACCGACCAGGTCTTCCCGGTGCTCACACCGCTCGCTGTCGACCCGGCGCACCCGTTCCCCTACATCTCCGGCCTGAGCCTCAACCTCGCGGTGACGGTGCGCGATACCGGCACCGGCGGCGAGCACTTCGCCCGCGTGAAGGTGCCCGACAATGTCGACCGCTTCGTGCGCGTGCGCCGCACCGGCGCGCCGTCGGCGATCGCGGCGTTCCTGCCGATGGAAGACCTGATCGCCGCCCACCTCGACCTGCTGTTCCCCGGTCTGACCGTGGTGGAGACGCATTCGTTCCGGATCACCCGCAACGCCGATTTCGAGGTCGACGAGGACCGCGACGAAGACCTCCTGCAGGCGATGGAGCGTGAACTCGCCCGCCGCCGCTTCGGCAAGCCGGTGCGCCTCGAGGTCTCCGACGACATGACCGAGCACATGTTGGAGCTGTTGTTACGGGAGCTGGAGGTCGACCCCGCCGATGTGATCCAGGTGCCCGGCCTGCTCGACCTGTCGTGCCTGTGGCAGGTCTACGGCGTCGACCGCCCCGAACTCAAGGACGCGCCCTATGTCCCGGCCACCCCGGCGGCATTCGGCGAGCGCGAGACCCCGCGCAATGTCTTCACCGCGCTGCGCGAGGGCGACGTGCTGGTGCACCACCCCTACGACTCCTTCTCCACCAGCGTGCAGCGCTTCATCGAGCAGGCCGCGGCCGACCCGCAGGTGCTCGCGATCAAGCAGACCCTCTACCGCACCTCCGGCGACTCCCCGATCATCAACTCGCTGATCGACGCCGCCGAGGCGGGCAAGCAGGTCGTCGCGCTGGTCGAGATCAAGGCCCGCTTCGACGAGCAGGCCAACATCAAGTGGGCGCGCGAACTGGAACAGGCGGGCGTGCACGTGGTCTACGGCCTGGTCGGGCTCAAGACCCACTGCAAGACCTGCCTGGTGGTGCGCCGCGAGGGTTCGACGATCCGCCGCTACTGCCACATCGGCACCGGTAACTACAACCCGAAGACCGCGCGCCTGTACGAGGACGTCGGTTTGTTCACCGCAGCACCGGAGATCGGCGCCGATCTCACCGACCTGTTCAATTCGCTGACCGGGTACTCGCGCAAGGACGACTACCGCAACCTGATGGTCGCGCCACTCGGTGTGCGCGCGGGCATCATCGAGCGGATCGATCGCGAGATCGAGCTGGCCGGACAGGGGTCCACCGCCGCCCGGATCCGGATCAAAGCCAACGCGATCGTCGACGAGCAGATCATCGACGCGCTCTACCGTGCCTCCCAGGCCGGTGTGCCGGTGCAGATCGTGGTGCGCGGCATCTGCGGCCTGCGCGCCGGCGTGCCTGGCCTGAGCGAGAACATCGAGGTGCGTTCGATCCTCGGCCGGTTCCTGGAACATTCGCGCCTCATAGAATTCGGTGCGCAGGAACAGACCTGGATCGGCAGCGCCGACATGATGCACCGCAATCTCGACCGCCGCGTCGAAGTGATGGTGCAGGTGAAAGATCCCAAGCTCGTCGATCAGCTCGCGCGGGTGTTCGATTCCGCGCTCGATCCGGCGACTCGCTGCTGGATCCTGCTGCCGGACGGGACCTGGCAGGCCAGTCCGACCGACGCCGAGGCCGATCAGGTGCGCGACCACCAGGCCTTCCTCATGCGTCTGCGTCGACCCGATCAGCCGTGAACGCGCAGAGGCGGGCGGCGTCGCTGCGCGATCCGCGCGTGCGGCCCAATATTCATGCGGCGGGCGCCGTCCTGTGGCGTGCGGGCTCCGACGGTCCGGAGATCGGCGTCATCCACCGGCCGAAGTACGGTGACTGGTCGCTGCCCAAGGGCAAGCTCGATCCCGGCGAGACCCCGGTGGTCGCGGCCGTGCGCGAGGTAGCCGAGGAAACCGGCCTGCCCGCCACGCTGGGGCGCTATCTGGGCCACGTCACCTATCCGATCCCGGGCCACCGTCAGCTCAAGCGGGTCGACTACTGGGCCGCCGAGGCCGCCGACGGCGACTTCGCCGTCAACGACGAAGTCGATCAGCTGCGCTGGTTCCCGTTGGCCGAGGTGATGGACCAGCTGTCGTATCCGATGGACCGCCAGATCGTGCGGGTCTTCGCCCGGCTGCCCGCCCGCACCGCCACGGTGTTGCTGGTGCGCCACGCCAAGGCGGGCAAGCGCAGCCGCTTCGACGGACCCGACGAGTTACGACCGCTCGAGGCCGCCGGGGAACAGCAGGCTAAGGGATTGACGTCGAATCTGTTGGCGTTCGGCGCATCCGAGATCTATTCCGCCGATCCACTGCGCTGCATCCAAACCGTGACCCCGTTGGCAGAACAGCTCGATGCCGAAATCAATTGCGAGCCAATGTTTTCCGAGCAAGGTTACGATTCAGCGAAAGGCACGGCACGGCAACGATTTCTGTCGTTGGTAACAGATCGGGGTGTGCCGGTGGTGTGTAGTCAGGGCGGGGTGATTCCCGATCTGACACAGTGGCTGGCCGAGCAGGGCGGACTCACGCTGCCCGCGGCGCGCAATCGCAAGGGCAGCGTCTGGGCATTGTCGTTCGTCGGGGACCGATTGGTCGCGGCCGACCATATGGACAGATCCCTGTCGACGGCAATCGTCACCACCTGAGCCATCCGGACAGGCTCGAAACAGCCGAAACGGCCCCGGGATTCCCGGGGCCGTTCTCGGTCCAGTGGTGGGTGATGCGGTTTACGTGCACATTCCCCGACCTGATCCCGCTGCGGCAGGATCAACGAGCACGACGGGCGGCAGTCTTCTTAGCAGCAGTCTTCTTTGCGGGAGCCTTCTTCGCAGCAGTGGTCTTCTTGGCCGCCGTGGTCTTGGCGGCGGTGACCTTCTTGGCGGGCGCCTTCTTGGCCGCCGTCACTTTCTTTGCCGCCGTGGTCTTCTTGGCAGCCGTGGTCTTCTTCGCCGCCGTGGTCTTCTTGGCGGCAGGAGCCTTGGTGGCGGCCTTGCGGGCGGTGGTCTTCGCGGGACCCTTCGACGGCGTCGCCTTCTTGGCCGCGGTCTTCTTCGCCGCGGTCTTCTTGGCTGCCGCCTTCTTCGCCGCCACCGGGGCATTCACGCCTCGCTTGACGGCGGGCCCGGACGAGGCCAGCTTCTGCTTACCCGCGATGACCGCCTTGAACTGCGCGCCCGGTCGGAAGGCAGGCACCGAAGTGGCCTTCACCTTCACGGTTTCACCGGTGCGCGGGTTACGGGCAACCCGGGGAGCACGCTTGCGCTGTTCGAACACACCGAATCCGGTGATGGTGACGCTTTGACCCTTGTGCACGGCACGGACGATGGTGTCGACAACATTCTCGACAGCCGCGGTAGCCGTCCGCCTGTCCGTACCCAACTTTTCGGTCAGAACGTCGATCAGTTCCGCCTTGTTCATTGAATCCTCCGCAGACTAATGGCCCGTCGTCGGACCGACTAGGTACCACGGTAAACCCAGTTTGAGCAAGAGTCTATGTGCCACGCCAAAATTCATGTGGTTTAGCACACGTCCAGCTACCGCCGCCCGGGAAGCCCACCTAAGCGCCCCAGCTGATTACGCCCGTGAAATAGGCTCCGGCAGCGTCACGGGTTTCCATGACGGCCTTCCCTTTTCGAACTCGCCGATGACGTCGGCCTGTCGCAGGGTCAGGCCGATGTCGTCCAAACCCTCCAGCAGACGCCAGCGGGTGTAGTCGTCAATATCGAACGGCAACACGACGGTTCCCGCTGTGACGGTGCGGGCGGACAGGTCGACAACCAATTCGATCCCGGGCTGTTCCTCGATCAGCTTCCAGAGCATTTCGACATCGTTCTGTGACATCTGCGCGGCCAACAACCCGCCCTTACCCGCATTTCCACGGAAGATGTCGGCGAAACGCGACGAGATGACCACCCGAAAGCCGTAGTCCGACAGTGCCCACACAGCGTGCTCTCGCGAAGAACCGGTACCGAAATCCGGGCCGGCCACCAGCACGCTGCCCCGCTTGTACGGCTCGGTGTTGAGAATGAACTCCGGATCAGCCCGCCAACCGGCGAACAACCCGTCCTCGAAACCCGTTCGGGTCACGCGCTTCAGGTAAACGGCGGGGATGATCTGATCGGTGTCGACATTGGACCGGCGCAGCGGCACACCGATGCCTTTGTGAACGGTGAAGGCTTCCATAACGATTCCCTTTCGATCTGTGGGTGATCGGTGGCTCAGGCCAGATCAGCGGGCGAGGACAGGGTTCCGCGGACCGCCGTGGCGGCGGCGACCAGGGGCGAGACCAGGTGCGTACGACCGCCCTTGCCCTGCCTGCCCTCGAAATTGCGGTTCGAGGTCGACGCGCAGCGCTGGCCCGGTTCGAGCTGATCCGGATTCATGCCAAGGCACATCGAGCAGCCCGCCTGGCGCCATTCCGCGCCCGCGGCGGTGAAAATCTCGCCGAGTCCTTCTTTTTCCGCCTGCGCACGCACCCGCATCGAGCCCGGCACAACCAGCATTCGCACGCCGTCGGCGACCTGGCGGCCCTTCAAAATATCGGCGACCGCGCGCAGATCCTCGATCCGGCCGTTGGTGCAGGAGCCGACGAAGACGGTGTCGACACTCACCTCGCGCAGCGGCATTCCCGGTGTCAGGTCCATGTAGCGCAACGCCTTCTCGGCGGATTCGCGCTCGTTCTCGTCGACGATCTGGGCCGGATCGGGCACATTCGCGCCCAGCGGCAGGCCCTGGCCGGGATTGGTACCCCAGGTGACGAAGGGGGTCAGCGTGCTCGCGTCGATGTGGACCTCGGCGTCGAACTCCGCGCCCTCGTCGGTGACCAGCGCGTCCCAGGAGGCCACTGCGGCATCCCAGTCGGCTCCCTGCGGTGCGTGCGGGCGGCCCTTCAGGAATTCGTAGGTCACCTCGTCGGGGCCGATCATGCCGGCGCGCGCGCCCGCTTCGATGGACATGTTGCAGATCGTCATCCGCGCTTCCATCGACAGCTTGCGAATCGCCTCGCCGCGATACTCCAGCACATAGCCCTGGCCGCCGCCGGTGCCGATCTCGGCGATCACGGCCAGGATCAGGTCCTTGCTCGTGACGCCGGGCGCCAATTCGCCGTCGACGGTGATGGCCATCGTCTTGAACGGGCGCAGCGACAACGTCTGGGTGGCGAGCACGTGCTCGACCTCGCTGGTGCCGATACCCATCGCCAGCGCGCCGAAGGCACCGTGGGTGGAGGTGTGGCTGTCGCCGCACACCACGGTCATCCCGGGCTGGGTGAGTCCGAGCTGCGGACCGACCACGTGCACGATGCCCTGCTCCACATCGCCCATCGAGTGCAGGCGCACGCCGAATTCGGCGCAGTTGCGGCGCAGCGTCTCCACCTGGGTGCGCGAGATCGGGTCGGCGATCGGCTTGTCGATATCGGCGGTGGGGACGTTGTGGTCCTCGGTGGCGATGGTGAGATCGGTTCTGCGCACCGGACGGCCCGCCGCGCGTAGCCCGTCGAAGGCCTGCGGACTGGTCACCTCGTGCACGAGGTGCAGATCGATGTAGATCAGGTCGGGTTCGCGGGAGGAACCGTCGCCCTCGCCTTTCGCGACGACATGGGATTCCCACACCTTCTCGGCCAGTGTGCGAGCGCGCTCGGCCATTGCTTGATCACCTTTCGACGGGCATACTTGGTATCTCAGCATTTGAGACGTTAGTATCGTTCTATGAGACAGCATAGCGGTATCGGTGTTCTCGACAAAGCCGTGGCGGTGCTCTACGCCGTCGCCGACGAGCCCTGCGGTCTCAACGACCTGTGCACCCGCACCGGCCTGCCGCGCGCCACCGCGCATCGGCTGGCGGTCGGGCTGGAGACGCATCGGCTACTGGCCCGTGACGGCAACGGCCTGTGGCGGCCGGGGCCCGCGCTCACCGAGTTGTCGGCGGGGGCGGCCGATCCACTGGTGGAGGCCGCGGCTGCCATTCTGCCCCGTCTGCGGGAGATCACCGGCGAGAGCGTCCAGTTGTACTGCCGCGACGGGCACGCCCGCGTCTGCGTCGCCGCGCTGGAGCCGCCGGTCGGCCTGCGTGACACCGTGCCGATCGGTTCGCGACTACCGCTCACCGCGGGTTCGGCGGCGAAGGTGTTGCTGGCGTGGGCCGACCCCGAGTTGCAGCGCACCGTGCTCGCCGACGCGGTCTTCGGCGACCGGGCACTGGCCGACGTGCGCAAGCGAGGCTGGGCGCAGAGCGCCGCGGAGCGCGCGCAGGGGGTGGCGAGCGTGTCGGCGCCGGTGCGCGACGCGGGTGGGGTGATCGTGGCCGCGGTGTCGGTCTCGGGGCCGATCGATCGAATGGGACGCAGGCCGGGTGCGCGCTGGGCGGCCGATCTGGTCGCCGCCGCCGAGGCGCTGCACAAACGATTGTAGAAACGAAGAAGGCCTCCGGTCGGATTCGACCGGAGGCCTTACTTTGCTTTGTAGCCCCGACGGGATTCGAACCCGCGCTACCGCCTTGAGAGGGCGGCGTCCTAGGCCGCTAGACGACGGGGCCAGGACGATCTCACCAGGGTGAAACCTTGCTGGGGTACCAGGACTCGAACCTAGAATGGCTGTACCAGAAACAGCTGTGTTGCCAATTACACCATACCCCAAAGACCGAAACGCCCGACCTTGCAATCTCCACCGAGTGGTTGTCGGTGTTGCGAGGCCGTGTTCCGCGGCGATGAGAAGATTACCAAACACTAGGGGGTAAACTACAAATCGCCTGGTCAGAAGCCGCTTTTCGGCCGTTTTCGGCCCTCCGGAGCGGGATGCGGCGCGAGACCGCCGCATCCCACTCCCCGGCTACTGCGCGACGGGTGCCCACCCACGCGCGGCCCGCAGCCGGTCGAGCGAGGTTTCGCGGCCGAGCAACTCCATCGACTCGTACAGCGGCGGGCTGATGTGCGAGCCCGTCACCGCGACCCGCACCGGCGCGAACGCCTTGCGCGGCTTGAGCCCCAGATCGTCGATCAGCGCCTTTTTCAGCGCCTCCTCCAGTGCCGGGGTGGTCCACTCGTTCAGCGGCTCCACAGCGGCGATCGCGGCGTCGAGCACCGGATCGGCCTCGGCACCGAGATTCTTGGTGCCCGCCGCCTGGTCGATCGCGAACTCCGCGGGCGCGACGAACAGGAACTTCAGCAGGTCCCACGCGTCCCCGAGCACCACGATGCGGGTCTGCACGAGCTCGGCGGCGACCAGGAAGGCCTTCTCGTCGATTTCGGCGCCGATGTGACCCTGCGCGGTGAGGTACTCGCGCAAACGGTGGCCGAAATCGCCGGACTCGAGCAAGCGAATCTGCTCGGCATTGATGGCGTCGGCCTTCTTCTGGTCGAAGCGGGCCGGATTCGAATTCACCGAGGAAATGTCGAAGGCCGCGACCATTTCCTGCATGGAGAACACATCGCGGTCCTCACCGATACTCCAGCCGAGCAGCGCGAGGTAATTCAGCAAACCTTCGGGAACGAATCCGCGGTCGCGATGCAGAAACAGATTCGATTCGGGGTCGCGCTTGGACAGTTTCTTGCTGCCCTGGCCCATGACGAACGGCAGATGGCCGAACTCGGGCGTGAACTCGGCAACCCCGATACGCTGCAGTGCGGCATACAGCGCGAGCTGACGCGGGGTCGAGGAGAGCAGATCCTCACCCCGCAACACATGGGTGATCCGCATCATCGCGTCGTCGACCGGATTCACCAAGGTGTACAGCGGATCGCCATTGCCACGGGTGAGGGCGAAATCGGGCACGGTCCCGGCTTTGAAGGTGGTTTCCCCGCGCACGAGATCGTTCCACCCGAGATCTTCGTCGGGCATCCGCAAACGGACCACGGCGGGGCGACCCTCGGCTTTGTACGCCGCGATCTGCTCGGCGCTGAGATCACGGTCGAAATTGTCGTAACCGAGTTTCGGATCACGGCCGACGGCGCGATGACGGGCCTCGACTTCCTCCGGTGTCGAGAACGCCTCGTAGGCCTCGCCGGCCTCGAGCAGCCTGCGCACCACGTCCAGGTGCTGATCGCGGCGCAACGACTGACGGTAGGGCTCGTAGGGTCCGCCGACCTCGGGGCCCTCGTCCCAGGTGAGCCCCAGCCACCGCAGCGCGTCCAGCAGCGCGTGGTAGGAATCCTCGGAATCGCGTGCGGCGTCGGTGTCTTCGATGCGGAACACGAACTTGCCGCCGTGGTGGCGCGCGTACGCCCAGTTGAACAGCGCCGTGCGCACCAGGCCGACGTGCGGCGTGCCGGTCGGCGACGGGCAGAAACGGACCCGTACTTCAGTCATGACTCTCTTCTTTCGCTGTATCAGCGCTTGGTGGCGACGGGATTGGTGAGGGTGCCGATGCCCTCGACGGTGACCGACACGTTCTGCCCGGCCTGCAGCGGCCCGACGCCTTCCGGTGTGCCGGTGAGGATCACGTCGCCGGGCAGCAGGGTCATCACGGAGCTGATCCATTCGATGATCTTCGGAATGTCGTGCAGGAACAGTGACGTGCGGCTGCGCTGACGGACCTCGCCGTCGACCTCGGTGGTGATCTCCAGATCGCTTGGGTCCAGCGCGGTTTCGATCCACGGACCGAGGGGGCAGAACGTGTCATAGCCCTTGGCTCTGGTCCACTGGCCGTCGTGGCGCTGCTGGTCACGCGCGGTGACATCGTTGGCGACGGTGTAGCCCAGGATCACCTCGGCGGCCTTGGCGGCGGGCACGTCCTTGCAGGGACGTCCGATGACGACGGCCAGTTCACCCTCGTAGTCGACCTGAGAAGAGCTGGGCGGCAGGACGATCGACGCGTTCGGGCCCACGATCGACGTATTCGGCTTGATGAAGATCACCGGGTCCACCGGCGCCTCGCCGCCCATTTCGGCCGCGTGGGCGGCGTAGTTCTTGCCGATACAGATCACTTTGCTCGCCAGGATCGGCGCCAGCAGGCGAATATCGGCCAGCGGCCAACTCCGTCCGGTGAACGTCGGCGCGCCGAAGGGATGTTCGGCGATCTCCTTGGCGACGGCGTCGCTTCCTTCGCCTTCGATGCTGACGAAAGCGACTCCATCGGGACTGGCAACTCGACCTAAGCGCATGCCCCGGAGTCTATCGAGACGGGGCTACCTGCCCGAACGCACCCGTGACGCGACACGAGTCGCTCGATAGCCCGACGGGTGTAGTGCGGGCAAGCTCACATCAGTGTGATTCGAAGCCACTGCCCGCGTGCGGGATTCACGAGCCCGGCGATGTGACCCGTCAGACACCTCACCGAGGGGCTCCATCCACGGGTCATCGGTGTAGCGTGATCATCGATGTTCAGACAATGAGACAGCAATCCCATCTATTGAGACGCAATCGTGCAATTCGGCGAGGTGAGAATCGTGACAGACGCGCGGCCGATGGCCGAAGAGACACGGATCGGTGACGGCAGGCGCTGGTCGATGCTCGCCCTCGGCGTGTTCGCGCAGACCGCGAGTTCGATCTTCATCCACGGCACCCCGTTCCTGCTGCCCGCGCTCACCGCTCGCGGCGATTCGCTCGCGTCCGCCGGTGCGCTGGTGGCACTACCGACCGTAGGTCTGGTCTGCACCCTGATCGCGTGGGGATACGTGGTCGACCGGATCGGCGAACGCATCGTGCTGGTAGCGGGCACGCTGATCATGTTCGCCGCAGGCGTCGCCGCGGCTGTGGTGGACCACCCGGTCGCGTTCGGCGTGCTGCTGTTCGTGGGTGGTATCGGCGCTGCCAGCTCCAACGGTGCCAGTGGCCGGGTGATCGTCGGCTGGTTCCCGCCGGATCGGCGCGGCCTGGCCATGGGTATCCGCCAGACCGCGCAACCGCTCGGTGTCGGCATCGGCGCGCTCACCATCCCGTGGGTGGCCGCACACCATGGCATCCCCGCGGCCCTGTTGGTGCCCGCGCTGATGGCCGGCGCCGCCGCGATCGGCTGCCTCGTCGGCATCGTCGACCCACCGCGACCGGCAGCGAAAGCCGCCGACCGCGCCAACCCTTACCGCGGGGACTCAACCCTGTGGCGCATCCACGGCGTCTCGATCCTGTTGGTCGTCCCCCAGGCCACCCTGTGGACCTTCGGCCTGCTGTGGTTGCACGTCGACCTCGGCTGGTCACTGGCCGCCGCGGGCGCGCTGATGACCGCCACCCAATTCCTGGGCGCCGCGGGGAGAATCGGCGCGGGAGCCTGGTCGGACCGAGTCGGCTCACGCCTGGACCCTCTGCGCCAGGTCGCCATCGCCGCCGCCCTCGCCATGGCCGCCTTGACGGTCAGCGCGTGGACCGACTGGTGGTGGGCCGCCGTCCCCTTGATGGTCGCGGCTTCGGTGATCTCGGTGTCCGACAACGGCTTGGCCTTCACCGCCGTGGCCGAAATTGCGGGCCCCTTCTGGAGCGGGCGCGGTCTCGGCATCCAGAACACCGGCCAGAACCTCGCGATAGCCGCCGTCCCACCACTTTTCGGTGCCGTCATCACGGCGTCCGGCTTCCCCGTGGTGTACGCCTTGGCGGCTGTCGCCGCCGCGGCAGCGGTGCCCTTGGTACCCAGAGGACCCCGAAAGTAACTGCGCGGCAGTCGGGTTCATCGCGCTACAGCACCATCTGCCCTGCCCACGAATTGCGTTCCGGGACAGTCGAGAAGCCGTATCACCCACTCACCGGAACCGAGGCGATCAGCGCCACCGAGGACAAAGTCTCGCTCGGACGTTCAGCCGGAGCGAGCCTTGTCGCCGAGCAGTCAGAACTCGATCAGCTGTTCGGGATCGAAGGACAATCGAACATCGCTGTCCCCCTGCAACACTGCGTCGAACATCGATCCGGATCCGACCGCCGGATCGGCACGATAGGTACCTGCGCCCACCTCGACCAACCACCCGTCTTCGAGTTCGAACCCTTTGCCGTCTTCCGACAGATCGTGCAGATCGTGCAGATCGAGCACGGTGTAAGGGCCGAAGCCACTGTCACCGACAGCGCGGTCAACCGTCATCTCGCCTCCCGATCTGGGACCGTCCACCCTCCGTCTGCCTGTCCGCCCGACTGGACACGCCACGATGTGATCAGTCCAATCACCACGGTCCGGGATGGACACACCGTCGGAGCCGCGTACGCCTTCAGCGAACCAGCGCACACATTTCCACCGATACTGCCGACCCGAAACCCGCGATGGCCTGCACCATCGAGCACCGGTGCAGGCCATCCCCGTCGAGTTGTCCTAGACGATGGCCGAGATGCGGTCGCCGACCTCCACGGTGGAGGCGGCTCCGGTGCGCGAGGCCAGGTCCTTGGCCACAGCCGATTCGATGCGGGCCGCGCCGTCGGTGTTGCCGAGGTGGTTGAGCAGCAGCGAGACCGAGAGGATGGCGGCGGTCGGGTCGGCCTTGGACTGGCCCGCGATGTCGGGGGCACTGCCGTGGACCGGCTCGAACATCGACGGGTTGACGCCCGAGGCGTCGATGTTGCCCGAGGCGGCCAGGCCGATACCACCGCTGACGGCGGCGGCGAGGTCGGTGATGATATCGCCGAACAGGTTGTCGGTGACGATCACGTCGAAGCGGCCCGGGTCGGTCACCATGTGGATGGTGGCGGCGTCGATGTGCTGATAAGCCGTGGTCACGTCGGGGAATTCGACCGCGACCTCGTCGACGGTGCGCTGCCACAGCGAGCCGGCGAAGGTGAGCACATTGTTCTTGTGCACCAGGGTGAGGTGCTTGCGACGGGCCTGCGCGGTGGCGAAGGCGTAGCGCACCACGCGCTCGATGCCGAAGCGGGTGTTGTTGGACACCTCGGTCGCCACCTCGTGCGGCGTGCCGACGCGGATCGCGCCACCGGTGCCGGTGTAGGGCCCCTCGGTGCCCTCACGCACGACCACGAAGTCGATATCCGGGTTGCCCGACAGCGGGCTGGTGACACCGGCGTGCAGCTTCGACGGGCGCAGGTTCACGTGGTGATCCAGCGCGAAACGGGTCTTGAGCAGCAGCCCACGCTCGAGTACGCCGCTGGGCACCGACGGATCGCCGATCGCGCCGAGCAGGATGGCGTCGTGCTGCTTGAGCTCGGGCAGCACCGACTCCGGCAGGATCTCGCCGGTGCGGTGGTAGCGCGCGGCGCCCAGGTCGTATTCGGTCTTCTCCACCCCGGGCACCACCACGTCGAGCACTTTGAGCGCCTCGGCGATGACCTCGGGACCGATGCCGTCACCGGCGATAACTGCGAGTTTCATGAACTAGCTCCGTTCGAAGTCGGGGCGGACCGTGCCGCGCCGGGATACAGGTGCGCGCCGCCACCGTGAGGTGACGGCGCGCAGCTGCCGATGTCCCGGCTGTACCGGGACGAACAACTCAGACCAGGTCGACCAGGACGACCTTCGAGGCACCGACGGCCTCGCCGATCGCGGTCTGCACATCGGCCGGAACCTCGGCGTTGACGCGCAGCACCACGGTGGCGCCTTCGGCGTCCACGTCCTGGCTCAGCTGCGCGGCCAGGATGTCGATCTCGGCCTCGCCCAGCAGGGTGCCGATCTTGCCCAGCGCACCCGGCTTGTCGCTGTAGTTCAGCACGGCCAGGTTCAGGCCCTCGGCGCGCATGTCGTAGTTGCGGCCGTTGATGTTGACGATCTTCTCGACCAGGTTCGGCTCGGTCAGGGTGCCTGCCACGTTCAAGGTCGAACCGTCGCCGAACACGGCGCGCAGGTCGACGACGCTGCGGTGGGTCGGGCTCTCCGAAGCGGTGGTGACGGTGGCGGTGATGCCACGATCCTTGGCCAGCGCCGGGGCGTTGACGAAGGTGACCTGGTCCTCGACCAGCGCCGAGAACACGCCGCGCAGCGCGGACAGCTCCAGCACGGCGACGTCCTGCGCGGACAGCTCGCCGCGAACCTGCACCTCGACGCTGACTGGCAGCTCGCTGGCGATGGCGCCGAGCAGCGCGCCCTGCTTACGGACCACGTCCAGCCACGGAGCGACGTCGTCGTTCACGGTGCCACCGGTGACGTTCACCGCGCCCGGCACGAACTCACCGGCCAGCGCCAGCAGCACCGACTTGGCGACATCGGTGCCCGCGCGGTCCTGGGCTTCCGAGGTGGAAGCGCCGAGGTGCGGGGTCACGACGACCTGCGGGAGGTCGAACAGCGGCGAGTCGGTGCACGGCTCGGTCTCGAACACGTCAAGGCCCGCGGCGCGCACGTGGCCGGACTTGATGGCGTCGGCGAGCGCCTGCTCGTCGATCAGCCCACCACGCGCGGCGTTGACGATGATGACGCCCGGCTTGGTCTTGGCCAGGGTCTCGGCGTTGAGCATGCCCTTGGTCTCGGGCGTCTTCGGCAGGTGGATGGAGATGAAGTCGGCGCGCTCGAGCACCTCCTCCAGGGTCAGCAGCTCGATGCCCAGCTGGGCGGCGCGAGCGGGCGAGGTGTAGGGGTCGTAGGCGACGATCTTGGTCTCGAAGGCGGCCAGACGCTGCGCGAACAGCTGGCCGATGCGGCCGAGGCCGATCACGCCGACGGTCTTGCCGAGGATTTCGACACCGTTGAACTTGCTGCGCTGCCAGGTCTTCTCCCGCAGGGTCGCGTCGGCGGCCGGGATCTGACGCGCGGCCGAGAGCAGCAGCGTGACGGCGTGCTCGGCGGCGGTGTGGATGTTGGAGGTCGGCGCGTTCACGACCATCACGCCGCGCTCGGTGGCGGCGGGCACGTCGACGTTGTCGAGGCCGACACCGGCACGGGCGACGATCTGCAGCTTCTTGCCCGCGTCGAGCACCTCGGCGTCGACGGTGGTGGCGGAGCGCACGAGAATCGCGTCGGCGTCGGGGACCGCGGCGAGCAGCGCCGGGCGGTCGGGTCCGTCGACCCAGCGAACCTCGACACCGTCACCGAGTGCGTCGACGGTCGACTGGGCGAGCTTGTCGGCGATCAGAACTACAGGACGGCCTGCTTGGCTCACTGTGGGGTACTCCTGGGGAAGAATGGGTCGGCATTACCGCGGCCCAGAATAGTCGCCCGAACTTCGGCTGCCCTTACCCCCCTGCCCGAAAACCGGGTGAACCCTGGGCGCCGGGCGCTTTACCATCACCGCATGTCGTTGCGCACCGTTCCCGATTCGATGGACCCGGCCGTGGTGGCCGCCGTCGACGCCGAGCTCGATCGGGTGGCGGCCGAGCACAACGTGTCCATCCGGCTGGCCATCGAAAGTGGTAGCCGTGCTTGGGGTTTCCCCTCACCGGACTCCGACTACGACTGCCGTTTCGTCTATGTGGCCGGGCTGCGGACCTATCTGTCCCCGTGGCGGACCCGCGATGTGATCGAGACGCCGCTGATCGGCCTGCTCGATGTGAACGGCTGGGATCTGGCGAAGGCGCTGCGCCTGCTGGTGGCGGGCAACGCGGTGCTCGTCGAATGGTTGATGTCGCCGATCGTCTACCGCGGCGACGAGGCCTTTCGCACCAGATTGCGCGAGGTGGCGACGGAAGTGGCCGATCGCGACCGTATCGCCCGGCACTACCTGCACCTGGGCGCGCGCCAGTGGGCGCTGTTCGAGCGCGACGGCGGCTTGAAGAAGGTGTTCTATTCACTGCGCCCGGCGATGGCGCTGCGCTGGCTGCGTGAGCATCCCGGCGCCGCGGTGGCGCCGATGCACCTGCCGACGCTGATGACCCAGTGCGACCTACCCGCGGACCTGGTCGAGGCGATCGCCGAGCTGACAGAGCTGAAGTCGAAGACGAGGGAGATGGGATCGGCCGCCCCACCTGCCCTGATCGCGGCATTCATCGACGACGAGTTCGACAGGGCCACTACGGAGTTCGCCGCGCGCGGGCCTCGCGACCTGTCCGCGGCGCACGCACTGACCGCAGAGTTCTTCCGCGCCGAGGCGCTGGGTCGGCCGCAGCGCTGAGTCAGCCGAAGTGCTGAGCCGACGCGAACTACCCCCAGATAGCAGAAACTCCGCACCAGCAGGTGCGGAGCTTCACATTCGTACGCCGTTCAGCGCAGAATCAGATGGCGCGAACGTCCTGAGCCTGGGGGCCCTTCTGACCCTGACCGACCTCGAACTCCACGCGCTGGCCCTCTTCGAGGGACTTGAAGCCGGAGCCGCCGATCGCGGAGTAATGCACGAAGACGTCCGGGCCGCCTCCGTCTTGAGCGATGAAGCCGAAGCCCTTTTCGCCGTTGAACCACTTAACAACACCCTGTGCCATTTCAAAAACCTTCTGTAGATGAGCTAGGTCCTAATAGTCCGGCCCTGGTCTCGGTGTCCACCATGCCATGAACTGACGAATTCGGCCACTTCCCACCCTGCAAAGTGTGCGAACTGTGAGCAAGGCAACCCCCCGACTGCCGCCGGCCGGCGCCGGTCGGCGGTGGTGACGCAACCCGTTTTTCGGGGCGGATGCTCGACGTATGCCGAGTCAGTTGCTCTCCGGATGCCGGATCAGCCGATCGTCATCCACCGAACCGATTGGAACGCTTCACCATCGAGAACTCTACGAAATAGTGATGGATCACCGTCAGCGACCCTAGACATTTTCGAGAAACCCAGTACGGCAAATTCTCTACCAGCGTATTTTCCGGTTCGCGAGGGATCGCACGCCTCGCCGAGAAATCACGCTAGGAGTAGACGGTGCTGGATATCAACCATTTCACTTACGGCTGGGTGACCCCCTTGCTCGCCTATGTCATGTCGGTCGTCGGGTCGATGCTGGCGCTGCGTTGCATGGTTCGCTCGCGCGCCTCGGGCATGCACGGCGGCTGGCTCACCGCCGCCGCGATCGCACTCGGCGGTACCGGTATCTGGGTCATGCATTTCATCGCGATGCTCGGTTTTTCGGTACGCGGCGTGACCATCCGCTACAACGTTCCCGTCACCCTGTTCAGCGCCGCGGTCGCCATGGGTGTGGTGTGGCTCGGATTGTCCATCGTGGTGCGCCGCAGCTGGGACAGCGCCGCGTTGCCGGTCGGCGGCACGATCACCGGGCTCGGCGTCGGGGCCATGCACTACGCGGGCATGTACGCCATGAAGACCGACGCCGAGATCGTCTACAACCCCGTCGTGGTCGCCGCGTCGCTCGCCATCGCGGTGCTCGCCTCGATCGCGGCCCTGTGGTTCGCCCTGCACATCCACGGCATCCTCGCCACGATGGGCGCGGCCCTGCTGATGGGCGTGGCCGTCACCGGCATGCATTACACCGGCATGTTCTCGATGAGCGCGCACACCAGCGCCCACGTCGCCCATGCCACCGGCGCCACCGCCGCTCAACTGCTCACGCCGCTGATCGTCGGAATCAGCATGGTGACCATGATTCTGCTGATGCAGGTCGGTATCACCGAAGCCGAGGACCCCAACCTCACCCGCCCGATCCACGGTCAGCGCGCGAGCCGCTTCTGGCCGAGCGGTCAGAACTGAGAACCGAGGGAGCTCACCCGGCCCGCACCTGGCGCGCTTCGGGTCCACGCCGAGTCTCGGTGACGGTGTATTCCACGCGCTGACCGTCGCGCAGCGTGCGGAACCCCTCTCCGCTCAGCTCCGTGTACTCGACGAACACATCGGGCCCACCGGCATCGGGGGTGATGAACCCGAACCCCTTACCGCTGTCGAACCAGGTCACGATCCCGCTTGGCATCAACCGACCTTCCGACTCCTGTGCCTGCCAACCTGATTCGCCCATCGTCGC
Organism: Nocardia sp. NPDC058633; assembly: GCF_042717045.1. Taxonomy (NCBI): domain Bacteria; kingdom Bacillati; phylum Actinomycetota; class Actinomycetes; order Mycobacteriales; family Nocardiaceae; genus Nocardia; species Nocardia sp. NPDC058633. The sequence continues at coordinate 433,543 of NZ_JBHXRA010000001.1, read as the reverse complement.
ACGCCCGCGCCCGCGACACGCATGACATTCGATTCCAGGAGCCGATCGCCTGGGTCGCGAGATGGCTATGCTCCGGACACGGTCCGCCCGGATCGGGTCGTCCGCGAGAACGGGGATTCGGTGCAGCCTTCGACCGTTCGCTGCGCGGCCGAAACCGTCACGGTCTTCGTCGCCACGACGGTTGCGGTGCTCGCGATCATGCTGCCGATCAGTTTCGCGTCGTTGACGGCGTCGCTGCACGTCGACCTGCTGGTGTTCAACGTTCCGCGGGCGATGACCGGTGCGGCGTTCATCGCCGTGATCACCGCCGCCGTCACCGTGGCCATCGGCAGCGTGCGCACGGCCCGGTGGACCGCACTGCTCGCCCTGGTCGGCATCTTGGTCAACCATCTCGCCCTGATCCCCGACAGCGCCGACGGAGAACTCGACGGCCTGTCGCTGCCCACCTTGAACTTCATCGACGCGCTGCTCGCGGGCGTCGTGGTCGGCGCGCTCGCGGTCGCGGTGTGGAACGAGCCGCTGCTGCGCACCGTCTATCTGTTCGGCGCGCTCGGCGGCACCATTCTCGGCGACCTCACCCAGTCCCCCACCGACCCGAACTCCGACGGTTTCAGCGGCGCCCTCGGCGGCAAGCTGCCGCTGTGGTTCATCGCGGCCAGCGTGCTCGCACTCGCCTATTTCGCCATCACCACCGCGGCCCCGCCACGGTCGACCACCGAAACCGCCATCCCCTTGGCGCCGGTGTTCGCCGCCGTCGTCGCCTTCACCACGACCATCGTCACCGCGCTCGCCGTGGCCTCCCACAAGACCAGCGCTCCCTATCTGATCATCGCCTCCTTCGTCGCCATCGCCGCCGCGGTCGCCGCGGCGATGATCCTGCCCGGACGCGACGGCATTCTGGTCGTGCTGATGAGCAGTTTCTCCGTCGCGGGCAGCCTCGTGATCACACTGCCGCGCTCGGGTTGGATCGATCTGGCCACCCTCGCCGCGACCGCGGGCGGCATCCTGGTCGGCATCCGCGCGCCACGTCCGCTGGTGGCCGCGGCGAGTGTGCTGGGCCTGGCCTGCTTCGTCCTCGCCGCCGATGTCTTCAGCCCAGCCGCGGCGCTCACCGCTGCTCTCGGCTGCCTCGCCCTCGGCGCCGTCGCCGGATATTGCCTCGGTACGTCGGTACCGGTGAGCCCCACGTCCGGAACTGTCGGCCTGTCGATCCTGTTCGTGCCTTCGGTGGGAGTCGCGTTGAGCGACAGCAGTTTCGGGCATCTGGCCTATTCGTCCTCCTGGTACCGCACCGCCGACGTGGATCGCGGTGTCGGTCCCGGCGCGGTCGCGATCGTTGTCGCCCTCGGCTGCACCATCGCCGTGTGGGCCCTGATGCGCCGCCGGTCGGCACCGTCCCCGATCGTCAGCGACTAGCCGAGTCCCACCCGTACTCCGAAAACACCTGCCCCGCCATCACCTTGCCGAGGCCGACCCGGCAGTAGTCGACGATCTCGTCGGGTAATCCCGAAGGCTCGAACCATCCGAGCTCCGAACACTTTTCGGGCTCGCGATTGCTCACCTCACCCACCCAGCGCCGCACGACGAAGAACATCTGCACCCGCTCGTCACTGTGCAGGACGTGGGCGAATTCCACGTCCCGAGCGTCGAGCTCGATCCCCACCTCTTCACGCGCCTCCCTGATCAACCCGACCACCGCCGACTCCCCGGCCTCCACATGACCCGCGGGCACATGAAACAACCCGTCCCCGAACCCCGTGTTCACCCTGCGTCCCAACAACACCCGCCCCCGCGTATCGATCAGCACCAGATGAACCCCCACCAGCACCCGATACTTCGCCACTGTCACCCCTCCTTGTCGAATTTCTGACCCTCGAACTTCGAGACCGTGGCTGCCGCAGCCGTTTCGGGGTATACCCACATCATGAGTTTCCCGGTGTCCTTCGGGTTCGCCCAGGTCGGCCTCCTGGCCGTGATCGCCCTGGCCGTCGCCCTCCTGGTCATGGCCGCGCTGGCCGTCACGCGCCGCCGCGGCCCCAGAGCCGTTCTCGGCCGCGCGGTCCCCGGCGCAGCCCTCCTCCTGGTCGCGGTCCTACTCCTCTGGATCGCGACCCTGCTGCAGACCTACCTCGGCCTCACCGGCGAGATCAAAGCCGCCCACGTCGTCGCCAAACCCGTTGCGGGCCAAGAACACCAACTCGACCTCGTCCTCACCCAGTTCGACGAGGACGGCACCGCGGGCGAGCCGACCACCCATCGCATCGAAGGCGACCTGTGGGCCCTACAGTCCAACATCGTCGAACTCGAACCGTGGGTCAACGCCCTCGGCTTCCACTCCGGCTACAAGATCAGCCGCCTGTTCGGCCAACGCCTCGACGGCAAATCCCCCGCCCAAGACCACACCTTCCTCAACGGCGGCGACCGCGACTTCTTCGAAGACATGAACGAAGACCGCTGGTACACCTCCCCCTTCATCCGCTCCGCCTACGGCAACGCCGTCATCGCCACCCCCGGCGAATACGACGTCTTCATCTCCCGAGACGCCATCAAAGTCCGCCAGACCGAGGGATAGAGGGCCCTGATCTCCTGCGCCCGCAGCGGCGGACACAGCCGCCGGGGGCCTCACGATCCGGCCTTCATTCCATCGCAATGGTGACCTCCCAGGCAAGGGGACCGTGGCCGACAATCAGGACCCTGCCGGCGCGTCACCATCATTTCCCAACAGCACGTTATGCGGCAACCACGCCCCGTCCCCCGCCGGAAGTTCTCCGCTGTGGACTCCGAGGTCCCTACGAGCGCACTCATAGAAATCATTCCGCTTGAGTCCCGCCGCTTCAAAGGCGCGAACATAGTCCTCATGGCTCATTCCCCTCCCCAACGCTACGAGGCTGAGCTCCCACACCGCCTTGTTCCATTGACGGGCGGCTGCAACAGCTTCCGCCGATCCCAGCAACAACACCATCTCCCACTTCAGCGTCTTATCCGAAGCAGCCTCAGCCAGCAGCGGCGCACCTTCCTCAACTGAAATCGGCTGCCCCGCGTTCGGAAACCCCCTCCCTGCAGCCATCCGCATCGATACCTCAGCGAAGCGCTTGAGCGCGTTCGCGAAATCGCTGTACGCGACGAGTCGCCGATCATCCCACCGACTGCGCTGAGTTCGCCGCCACTTCGCCCGCTCCGTCAACGCCGCTCCCGCAAACGTCGCCCCCGCACCCAACAGAACACCGGCCACGGTAATCAGCTGCTGCACAATGGTATTCATCTAGTCATTGTGCCGAATGAGCCGATCGGTGACGAGCTCGAAATCCTGCACAAGGCCGGTATCGACGACTCAACGCCCGAATCCGGTCCACCGCGCACGATGCGAGGCGCCACTGGTCGCCATCTCCGGACCTCCCGGCCCGATTGCACAGCAGCCCCTTCACGGAAGCTCGCTCCAGCCGCCGACGGCCTGTCGGCGGGAACGGCTCAGTCGAAGAGTTCGCCCGCTTGGGTCGCGGTCACTGCCTGCAGCAGCCACGCATGGAGCTGATCGAGGTCGGCAGTCTCGACGAGACGTTGTCGCTGGACGACGGAAAGCTCGATTCCACGGCCGGTGAGCACGGTCAAGACCGCATGAGCAGCTTCCTCGGCCCGCGCCTCCTCACGGCCTTGCTCTCGCCCCTGCGCTCGCAACCGCTGAGCAGATTCCGAACGGAAGAACGACAGATCCGTGTCCATTTTGTCCCCCCAAAGCTGGGCTGCGTCGGTGTGCGAGATTCCCTGTTCGATCAGTTCAGCGTAGAACTCGGTCTCATCGTCGCACCCCCGCCTGCGGACAGCCACGATGATCGAGTCCAATATCTCACCGATCTCCGGCTCCCGGGCGTGCGTGATCGCTGAGAGCGCGGCCAGGGGCAGGTCGGCGAGAACCTCCGCCGGATCGGTGATCGCCGGCACGTTGTGGGGGCCGAGGACCAGCGGCTGCAGCGTGAAGGTCGTCCAGCCCCGATACGCTGGCGTCAGCGGTCTACTCGCCCAGGTGGCGGTCTCCTTGTCATGACAGACCACCACCAACACAACCGGCAACTCGTACTTGTTGTGCAGGAAGGTCACGTAGAACGACCACGCGGCAACCCTCGTGGCATCTTTGCTCGATTGCGCCTCGACGATCAGCAGGAACTCGTCGTCGGCGGTCGTCACCCGCAAGATGGTGTCCGCACGCCGTTCGACGGGCGTGGTCGCGGTGAGATCGACCGAAATCTGTTCCACAGCAATGGGTTCGGGAAAGGGTAGATCCAGAACGCGGAAGGCATGACCGACGGCGGCGGCATCATGAGTGAAGATCCCGGGCATCGCTTCATGCGATGAGCTGACCATGCACGAAGGCTATCAATCCTCGAACGAGAGTTCGAATCGGGCAATTGGCCCACCCGATTCGCCCTGTCGCACAGGCACTTCAACTCCTTGGTCGTCGACAATCGTCGGCTCGAATGCGGAGACGCTCGCGTATGGACTTGGGTGAATGAACGATGTTCTGCCTCGTCTCGCGCGGATGTAATTGATCCAAGACGCGGATCACCCGCAGGACGAAAGGTCGAGCAGATGTCTGAACGCGATTTGGCCATGATGTACGCAGCACACGATGCGTTCCGGCGCGATCTCCGGGCTCTCGCCGCCGCCCCGGATCGTGAGCGCTGGAACCAGTTTCGAGCCCAGCTGTCCGTCCACCACACCGCGGAGGACGTCGTGCTCTGGCCGAACCTGCGCCGCCGCGGTGTCGACGCGAAGTTGGTCGAGGCGATGGCCGCCGAACACGACCGAATCGATCCCCTTCTGGCGCAAGTGAACAGGGCATTCGATACTGCCGGCCCGGATGCCGCGCGACCCACGCTCGTGGCACTGTCGGAGCTGCTGCACAACCACCTGCGACACGAAGAGCAGGAAACTCTGCCTTTGATCAACGATCGAGAATGGTCACTACTCGACCGAGAGATGCGCCGCCGCATCGGACTCCGCGGTATCCGGTCCTACTACTCATGGCTGCTCCGGGATGTGGAGGGCGAACGCCGCCGTCAGGCGTTGTCAACGATTCCCGGCCCGCTCCGCTTGTTGATCTCGTAGACGGCTGGCTATCTCGCCCATCGGGGCTGCACAATTCGACCGTTCATGGTCGTGATTTCGTTGCTGGACGCGAATGTTGCACTGCCGAGACAGATTTCGGCACAACAGGTTCGGGCAGTGTGCGCAACAGAAGCCAACTCAGGGCAGGCATCAGGATCAGTGGCGTCAGCGCGACTCGGAGGGAGGTCGCGTCGGCGATGCTGCCGAGGACTGGCGTGGCCAGACCGCCGATGCTGACGGCGAGTCCGAGGGTGATGCCGCTCGCGGTGCCCACGCGAGTGGGCAGGTAGTCCTGGCCGAGGGTGACCTGCAGGGAGAACGGGACGTACAGGCCTACCGAGGTCAACGCGACGAACACAAACATCGCCGGGCCGGGTACGAAAACGATCCCGGCAATGGCGGCGATGGTGAGCAGGTAGGACCAGCGGGCGACGGCGACCCGTTCCCAGTGCTCGGCCAGCCTGCCGCCAAGCACCGAGCCCACCGCCCCACCGAGATAGAGCACGAACAGCGCCGCGGTACCCGCTGTCACGTTGCCGCCCATTCGCTGCTGGGCATACAGCGCGATGAACGTGCTCAGGCCGACGAATGCGACGGATCGAAAGACCACGGCCAGAGACAGTTTCACGAACGATGCCTTGTCGTCGGTGCCCGTGCCGACAGCGTGGCCCGAATCGACGAGCACCGGCTTGTGCACGGCGCGCAGCACAGGCAGACACAACACGCTACCGGCCAGCGCCGGCACCAACAGCAGAGGCGAAAGGCGGAGGCCACCGGAAGCGACGACGGCAGTGACCATGAGCGGCGCCGCCGCGAAGCCGAGGTTGCCGCCGAGGGCGAACCACCCCATCGCACTGTGGCTGCCCCGACTGACAAGCCGTGCGACGCGAGCCGACTCGGGGTGATAGGCCGCCACTCCGACCCCGGACACAGCCACGAATGCCAGCGTCAGCGCATAGGAACCACTCAGTCCGCTCAACGCGATGCCGAGTCCAGCCAGGATTGTGCTGACCGGAAGGAGCCAGGGCAACGCCCAACGGTCCGTGAGCAGGCCGAACACCGGCTGGGCGACCGAGGACAGCAGCGTCGCGGCGAGCACGATGCCCGACGCCGCCGCGTAGGTGTAGGCGTGCTCTGCGACGAAGAACGGGACGAGTGCGGCGACCGAGCCCTGGTACACGTCCACGCAGGCATGGCTGGTCGACAACATGATGATCGAACGGTTCTTTGCCACATCACCATGCTCATCGACAGGCAATGTGTCGCGCTTCCGATAAACTGCCAACAAATGACGGAAATCCGCCACGTCCCGATAGCGCCGACCCGTACCCAATGGTTGACACCCGGCGGCGCCATCGACGCTCACCGTCACGACGACCACCAGATCGTCTACGCCGGCCGCGGCGTGCTGGCCGTGACGACCGACGCCGGCGCGTGGATCGCGCCGAGCACCCGCGCCATCTGGGTGCCCGCGGGAACCAGGCACGCGCACCAAGCGCACGGCGAACTGGAACTGCACCTGATCGGCCTCCCCGCCGCCGACAACCCACTCGGCCTGGACGAGCCGACCGTACTCACAGTCGGCCCCCTCCTGCGGGAGCTGATCCTCGCCTACACACACGACCCGCACGACGACAGCCCCGAACGGGAACGACTGCGCACGGTCCTGCTCGACCAACTGCGAGCCTCACCCCAGCAGCCCCTACATCTACCCACCCCGACCGCCGCTCCACTACAAGCGGTGTGCGCCATTCTGCACGCGAACCCCGCCGACAACCGCACCCTGGCCGCATTGGGCAGACAGGTCGGCGCCAGTGATCGCACCCTGTCCCGCCTCTTCACAGCCGACCTCGGCATGAGCTTCCCGCAATGGCGCACCCAACTGCGCCTGTACCACGCGCTGGTCCTAATTGCCGAGAACACTCCCGTGACCACGGTGGCGCACCTGTGCGGCTGGTCCTCGGCCAGCGCCTTCATCGATGTCTTCCGCCGCACCTTCGGACACACCCCCGGACTGCGCCGGCCGCGTTCGTAACCCTGGCCGTTGCGAAGTGCGGCTCACCGCAAGAACACCCCCTGGTCTCGATGCTTTTAGGCTCACGCCTTTCGTACCGGTGGCACCCGGTATCGGCCACGGACCATCTCCGGCCCCGGGGGATAGACGCGCAACATGACCAGCAACAGTCCTGCGGGTGCGGGAAGCCAATTGGATCCGCGTTCGGGGCCGGGGGTCTCATCGCGACAGTTGACTCGTCTCCGCGAACCGCTACGGCATCGCCGAGCCAGGCACGCCGACCGGTCCGAGCGCCCCACTCCGACACCGACCCCCACGATCCGCCCCGCCAATATCGGGTCCGACTACCGCCGTCCCCTCCGCGAATTCATCGCACGACATCCTCACTGAGCCAACCCTGCTGTTCAACGACCTCCGTCGAGCAGCAGCCCCGCTCATCCACGCGAATTTGTCGCATCACCGTGACACACTTCATCTGTGGACCTTGGGGATGAACACACGTTTCGTTCGAAGATTTTTCAAGCGCTGAGGCAGTTGGTAGAGGAGCGAGGGGGGTTCGTTACCCGAGCCGATCTGTGGGAGTTCAAGGTCGGGGACGAACCGATTCAGCTCGTCGATCGCAATCGCGGGATTCGGAACCCCCAAGGCTTCGCATCCACTCTGTCGATCATGTCCAAGCCCGGCAGTCCTTACGAGGACGAGGTCGTAGGGGACTCGCTGTTCACCTACGACTATCGCGAGGGGCCGATCGATGTCGGCGACAACATCAAGCTCAGGAAGTCGGCGAAGACCGAGCTACCGCTCATCCTGCTTCGGTGGATGAAGGTCGGTCCCGACATTCGTTACCTGCCCATCTTTCCGGTGTACGTCGTCGCCGATGATCCGACCAATCGCCGGGTGCTGCTCGCCCTCGATGAGTCCTTGCGCGGCGTCAGCGATCCGCAGCACTTGACCGAGACCGAGCGTCGCTACGTCCAACGGATGACCAATCAGCGCCTGCACCAGCCACAGTTTCGTAGCCGGGTACTGATGGCATACGGAAACCGATGTGCGGTGTGCAGGCTCGGCCGTCCGCAATTGCTGGAGGCTGCGCACATCATCTCCGACGGCAAAGAGCACGGCATCGCCGACATCCCGAATGGGCTGAGTCTTTGCAAGATTCACCATGCGGCATACGACCGGAACCTGATGGGAATCTCCGGCGACTACCGGATTCACATCGGGTCGGTGTTGGCGAAAGCCCACGATGAAGGCCCAATTCTCGAATTCGGACTCCAAGACATGGATGACGTCCAGCTCACGCTGCCCGAGAAGAAGGCGTTCTATCCCGCGCCTGAACGACTCGCTGAACGCTTCGGCGAGTTCGTGAACGGGGATAAGGCGTTCCGAGTCGGCAAAGTCGACTTCCAGCGCATCGCGCCGGTGATCGTCGGATCAAATCTCCGGACGACGTGATTCGGATCGGTGGATCCACCAGGCGACACACCCGCCGTACCGGACCACCCCGCACTCCCTCTCCCTCAGGTTTCCGCTCGGGCGTCACACAAAGTGGTACGCCTGTTCACATGTACCTTGGCTGCGGTTTTCGTTGTCATGCACAGTGATTCGCTGAAGTTCTGGCGCGTGGCGGCGAAAGGGGGGACCCTCGGAGAGAGAGATCGCGTTACCCAGGAGCCGCATGACTGTCAGAAGTGACCGTGAAGGTGGCTTGCCGAGGACTCTGCCTGCGCTCGAGCAGTTGCCGGCCGACGAGGCTCGGGATCTGTTCGAGTTGATGAGGGCCGCGAGTGCGTTCGAGGCGGCCGCGTTGGACAAGTCCATCGATTCGATGGTCTCTGCGTTGCCGCGGCCGTTGCGTCGGGTGACGAAGAAGATCATGTTCGGCGGCAGATGACGGATCTGACTACGCGGGCGCAGTTGATACTGCTGGCTCGGACGTTGCATGTTCATCCGCAGCGGTTGGATCACCTGCGGTATCTGGGGGCCGATCGGCTGCATGCGTTGAATCAGCAGATCTCGGGGGTGTTGTTCGATCAGCACACGGAGATGTTTCGGCGGATCAGTGCGCTGGTGCCGTTCATTCCGTTGACGATCTCGATCCCGTTGGTGCAGAAGCTGGTGCCGCCGATGATGACGGGGCGGGCGGCGGGGTCGGTGGGGCTGGATCATCCGGGCAAGGCTGCCGAGACGTTGACGATGCTCGATGCGGGGTACGCGGCGGATTGTGCGCCTTATCTGGATCCGCGGGCCATCGAGCAGTTGGCCGATCAGATGGAGCCGGGGCCGATCGTGGCGATCGTCAACGAGTTGTTGCGGCGGGGCGACTATGTGACAGCCGGCCCGTTCTTATCCTGTGCCACAACGGAGTTGATCGCGGCAGTCGAGGCGGGGGTGCTCGATGACGCGGGGCTGATCTTCTCGGCGGCGTTCTCCTATGACGTCGACGTGCTCAGCGCGGTTGTTCGTCAGTTGCTCGATGGGCCGCATCAGCGGGTTCCGCGGATGACGCAGACGGTGTTGCGGGGTTCTCCCGATCTGCAACACGCTGCGCTGTCGGTGTTTTCGCGGTGCGCGCCCGATGTGATCCGACGGGTGGGCGACATCTTGTTCGGCAGTGCGCAGCCCACCGATGTCGCGCGGCTGGTGCGCAACGCGCTCGCGCTGGGGGCGGTGCCCGAATTCCTCACGCTGACGGGGTATCTCACGCCACTGGGGCTGTGGACGTTGGTCGGCAATCCCGTGTTCAGCGATCCGGATGTGGGGGTCGATCTGGTGGCGCCGATGGACGGGCGGGAGGACGCGCAGAGTTGGCGTGGGCTGTTCACGTTGATGTCGCGGGTGGACGACGACGTCCGGGGGGCTGTGGGGTACGCGCTGGCGTTGCTCTCGGAGTCGGCGGTGGCGGAGTTGCCGGCGCGGGCGACCGAAACCGGCTGTTGGCCTGCGTTACTCGACCTTGTCGCGGTTTCCGGGGAACGCGGGCAGTCGCGGGTCGGGGCGATCTGGGCGCAGTTGGGGCCGGAGCGACGGGCCTATCTGCATCGGTGCATCACCGAGCTTCGGTACGACACCCGGTTGGCCGAGATCACGGCGTTGGTCGAACCGGTGGAGGTGGATCTGCTGTTCTATCAGCGCAGGCAGCAGGGGCGCTACCGCAACGGTTGAGGCGGGCCCTGTGCGTACCCGGTGGTTCTTCGCGTGCGATCGGCGGCGCTCCTGTTCACGTTGCGCGAGTGAAGCGCGACGCCCAGTTCTGGGCCTGGGCGATGAGTTCCGGTGGGCCGAGGATGCGGAATTCGGCCATGGTTCTGCCCAATAACAGGATCGGCCAGTCGAGGTCGTCGACGGTCATCTCTATGTGGGTGCGGTCGGCGGGCAGGGCGGTGATGGTGCACCAGCGGCCCACTCGTGCGTGGACGTCGGTGGCGGGGGCTTCTATTTCGGCGGTCACGGTGTAGCCGGAGCGGCGGGCACCGACGGCGTTGCGGACGAAGGTGGCGGCGTCGGGAGCGGGGAGGGTGCGGGGGCGGAAGCGGATGCCGGTGGTCGTGGAAGCGGTGAGGCGGTCTACGCGGAAGGTGCGCCAGTCGTGGCGGGTGAGGTCGTAAGCGACGAGGTACCAGCGGCGGCCCAGGGAGACGAGGCGGTGGGGTTCTACTTCCCGGGTGCTGACTCGACCGTCCGCGGCGGTGTAGGTGAAGGTGAGGCGCTCTTCGCGGCGGCAGCTCAGAGCCAGGTCGGTGAGGATGGCGGGGTCCACGTCGGACAGGGGCACGGCGGTCCAGGCGGTGGACTCGGTCATGGCGCGCAGGGCGTCGACGCGGCGGCGCAGTCGGGTGGGCAGGACGGTGACCAATTTGCCGAGTGCGCGGATGGACGGTTCGGCCAAGCCGTCGCCCGCGCCCTGCGAGCCGGCTTGTAGGCAGACGGTGATGGCTACTGCCTCGTCGTCGTCGAGAACCAGCGGTGGCAGAGCGGCGCCGGCGGCGAGCTGGTAGCCGCCGTCCACACCGGGGCGCGCGTCGACCGGATAGCCGAGCTCGCGCAACCGGTCGATGTCACGGCGCAGGGTGCGGGCTGAAACGCGCAGGCGGGCAGCAAGTTCCGTGCCCGACCACGAACGGTGGGTCTGCAGCAGCGACAGCAGTCGAAGGGTGCGTGCACTTGTGTCGGCCATATTCCGATTATCTCGCAATTGCGGACAGAAACTGGCCGCAATGGGCTCTACCTTGAGTTTCACTACACCGACAAGCGAAGGATCCGGACATGACCACCAGCACCCAGATCGACACCGAGCGCACCGACATCCTCGAGATGCTCGCCAAGCACCGGCACTTCCTGCGCCTCACCGTCCGCGACCTGACCGACGAGCAGGCCGGTCTGCGCACGACCGTCAGTGAGCTGTGCCTGGGTGGGCTGATCAAACATGTCGCGGCGGTGGAGTCGAACTGGGCGGGTTTCATCGTCAACGGACCCGAGGAAGCTCCCGACTTCTCCTCGATGACCGAGGAACAGATCGCGCAGTGGGGCGATGCCTTCAAGATGCTGCCCGGCGAAACACTGGCCGGTGTGTTGGCCGAATACGAGCAGGTGGCCGCCCGGACCGACGAGCTCGTGCGCACCCTGCCCGATCTGAGCGTGAGTCAGCCCCTGCCGGAGGCGCCGTGGTTCGAGCCCGGTGGTCGCTGGACCGCGCGCCGCACGCTGATGCACATCATGACCGAGACCGCCCAGCACTCCGGGCACGCCGACATCATTCGGGAATCGCTGGATGGAGCGAAGTCGATGGGGTGATGTCGGCGAAGAGGGCCTCGGCTGCCGCGCGGTGTTCGACGGCGGCGGCCGGGTCCGTGGCGTCGAGAACGTCGGCGATGCCTTGGTGGGCTGTCGCCTCTTCGAAGCGGTGGCCCAGTGTCGGTGCCAGGGCGAGGGTTTGACGGTAGAGGTCGACGGCCTCGTCGGCAAGCCCCGCGAGACGGCAGGTTTCGGCGTAGCTGTTGAGGAAGTGGATTTTCCAGTGGTCTTCGAACAGGGCGTCCAGAAGCGCGAAGGCTTCTCGGTGACCGGCGAGGGCTTCTTCGTAGCGCCCCGTTTCGCGCAAGGCGACACCCCGGCAGTTCAGGCACCAGGCTTCGTTGTGTTTGTGGCCGTCCTCGCGGGCGAGGGTGAGAGCACGGTCCAGGTGGTCGAGGGCTTCTTCGGGTTCGTCGGCCGCGATCGCTACGCCGAGGGTGATCTGGGCCTGTAACGAGGGGGCGTGCAGGTCCAGTGCTTCGCGAGCCAGTTGGGCGGCTCGGTCGCGGTGGCCCAGCTGGAGCACGGCCCAGGCCTCGCTAGCGATGGCGTCGGCGGCACTGGTCGGGCAACCGGCGGTGGAATAGAGGTCGCGGGCTCGGCGGAACAGCTCCAACGGCTCTTCGACACTGCCCTCGTCCCAGCGCAATTGGGCGCAACGCATCGTGAGTTCGGCCCGAGGTAGCGGGTCACCCACCTCGGCGACCAGGGGCGCGGCGGCGGCGTAGGCGGCGGCCGCTTCGGTCATCCGGCCCGCGTTGTAGCGGGCGAACCCGAGGTCGCTGTGGGCCTCGGCGAGTTGGCGAGGGTCACCGAGATTCTGTGCGGCGGTGAGGGACTGCTCGAAGAGTGCGTTGAGATGTGTTGTGCCGCACCGGCGGGCGAAGAATGCACGCATGAAGCGCGGCAGTTCGCAGACGTGGGTATCGGCGCCGGCTTCGACAGCGGCGTAGAACACGGCCATCAAATTGGTGTATTCGGAGACGAACCAGAAGAACGCGGCGTCGCGGCCGGGGAAGTGCGGTAGTTCGGCGGGCGGCGAGCCTGCGGAGACCGAGCGGGTCGGCGACAGGAACGGCATGGCGGTGTCGGCGGCGGCGGCGGTGTGGACGTAGTAGTCGAGAACGCGGTGCAGGGCGCGTTCGCGGTCGGCGGGGGTGTCGTGCTCGACGGTGGCGGCGCGGGCGTGCTGGCGGACCAGGTCGTGGAGGCGGAAGCGGCCGTCGGCCGGCTGCTGGACGAGATGCGCGTCGAGCAGGTCTTCGAGCATGGTGCGGGCACTGCGCAGCGACACGTCGGCCACGGCGGCGGCGACGTAGTCGGTGAACGTGGAGCCGGGGATCAACCCGAGCAGGCGGAACAGGCGGCGCTGATCGCGGTTGAGCTGACGGACCGACATGCCGAAGGCGGTGTCGAACTCGCTGGCGCCCTCGGCCATTCGCTCCACCAGGATGCCGATCGACCAGCCCGGACGATGCCGAAGCCGGGCAGCGGCCAGCCGCAAGGCGAGGGGCAGGTTGCCGCACAGACGCAGCACTTCGGCAGCCTGCTCGGGTTCCTTGGCGAGCCGACCGACGCGCGCGTCGCCACTGGCCCGCACCAGCAGTTCGGCACTCTCCTCGGGCGTGAGCACGTCCAGGGTGACCGGCGGAACCTCGTCGAGTTCGAGCAGTCGGTTGCGGCTGGTGATGATCGCGACCGACTCACCCGCCCCGGGCAGCAGGTGGCTGACCTGCGCGGCATCGGCGACATTGTCGAGCACGACGACAGCGCGCAACCGGGCCAGCTCCGAACGCCAACAGGCCGCGCGCAGTTCGACTCCCCCGTCCTGCGGCACCTTCTCCGAGGGCACCTGCAAGGCGGCGAGCAGGGCGCGCAGGGCGGCATCGGGGTCGAGCGGTTGACGTCCGTCGGTGAACCCGTGCAGGTCGAGATAGAGCTGGGCGTCCGGGTATTCGGCGGTGAGCTGGTGCGCGGCGTGCACGGCCAGGGAGGTCTTCCCGACGCCTGCCATGCCGTCGACGGCGACGACCCGATCGGAACCAACGGCGGCGATCACGTCGGCCAGTGCCTGTTCGCGGCCGGTGAAGTCGGGCACGTCGCGGGGCAGGTCGTTGCGGGGCGGCGGCGGGGCGCCGACCGGTGGGCTCGGCGGGGCGGGCTGGCGGCTGGTCTTCGGCGGGGCGGGCAGGGGGTTGTTGGCGCGCTCCCAGAGGGGGCGCAGGGGACGCGGGTCGCGTTTGACCAGGCGGCACAGCTCCAGGACCGCGGGCCACGGCGGGACCGTCTGGCCACTGAGGTAGCGCGAGAGCGACGACGAGCTCAGGCCGGTGTCGCGGGCCAGGGCGCGCACGCCGCGGCCGGAGAGTTCCTGGATCAGTCGCAGGCGCGCAGCGAGCTCGTCCTGCGGGTATGCCCGTGCCGTCCGCTGTTGCGCAACCACCGTGTTCCACTCCCGTTGTCCCGGCCCGGACCAGAAATCTCACGACCGACAAGTCGGTGGTCAGGGCCGTTTTCCGCTGTCCCACAGTGTCCCACAGCCATTCTGTTCCAGCGCTGCACGGGCTGTTATGGAGACACACCGCAAGCAGCGGACAAGCCATGAACAAGGAGAACGACATGCAGTCTCGGATGAAGAACCCGGCCATGGTCCTCACCGACGCGATGGGCCCCATCCAGCAGGTGCTCAAGGCCGTGGAGACCGGTGGCGTGGACAGCGAGATCCTGGAGTTGGTGCACCTGCGGGTGAGCCAGATCAACGGCTGCAGCGCCTGCGTTCACGCCGGCACCACCACCGCGCGCAAAGCAGGCGTCAGCGAAGATCGTCTCGCCACGGTGGTCGCCTGGCGTGAGACGCCGTTCTTCTCCGAGGAGGAGCGCGCCGCCCTCGAACTGGCCGAGGCCGCCACCCGGATGGCCGACCGTCCCGACGCGGTCACCGACGAGATCTGGGACAGCGCCGCCAGCTACTTCGACGAGAAGCAGCTCGCCTCGATCGTGCTGATGATCGGCGTCACCAACATGTTCAACCGGCTCAACGCCAGCACCCGTCAGATCGCCGGCGCCTGGGGCTGAGGCTCCCCCTCTGTGAAAGGAACTGTGGCCATGTCTACGGATCAGCAAGCGAGCAAGAGCAACGCACACAGCGGCTTCTCACGCTGGATGCAGCACCGGATGAACGCGCGGATGAACCGCAAGATCCGCAACGGCAAAGGCACCTTCATGGGGATGGATGTGCTGATCCTGCACACGGTCGGGCGCCGCAGCGGCCAACCGCGCGACACCCCGATCTCCTGGTTCCCCGGCGAGGACGGATCCTGGCTGCTCGTCGCCTCCGGCGGCAAGGACGGCCACCCCGACTGGTTCCTCAACCTGATGGCCAACGCCGATCAGGCGACCGTCCAGCTACCCGGCAGCGATGCCGTGGCGGTGACACCGCGCGTGCTCGACGGTGCCGAGCGGGCAACCGCCTGGGAACACATCACCGCCGCCCAGCCGCGCTACGACAAGTACCAGACCAAGGCCGGACGCGAGTACGCCGTCGTGCGGCTGAGCGCCTGAAGTACCGATGCCGGTTGCGCAACGGAACCCGAACGGCCTGCTGAACGGTCATAGACTGCTCAGCAGGCACGGGCGACCGAGCGCCTGATGAGGACCGTTCGGCCGCTGCGAGAGCGGAGGCGAACATGGGCTATCCCGGCTATCCCGGATACCAGCAAGCCATGCCGCCGCCGCGACGGCCGTCACCGTGGCCGTGGATTCTGGGTGTCCTGGTGGTCGTCGTGGCGTTGGGAGTCGGCGTGATCGCGGCGGGAATCATCGTCCTGCAACGCGACCGCGACTCCACGACCGCCGCCCCTGCTCCTACCGCCGCGACCATCGCGGCCTCGGCACCGGCACCTGCCCCTGTCCCGGTGCCCGCTCCGGTTGATCCCGACGACCGAGCGCTCGATACCTTGCGTGCGCAAGCCGACGCCGACCAGCCGTTCGTCAGTGCGGGAGCGGCCGACCGGTGGGTGCCTCAGCTCTCGGCCAAACAGCCGGGATTGGTCGCGCCCGACGTCGACGGGCAGATGGTGAACTGGACCAGCAGCGAGATCCTGGCCCAACATCAACGGATGCGCGCCCAGTACCCCGGGGCGCGACTGGTCTGGAGCGACGACTGGGCCACGTTCGACCTGCAGGGTTGGTGGATAACCCTCGCCGGAACGACCTACAGCGATCCCGACTCGGCCAACGCCTGGTGTGACGCCAGGTCGATCCCCGTCGACGAGTGCTTCGCGAAACTCGTCAGCAATTCGCGCGGCTCGGCAGGCACGACCAAGTACCGCTGAAGAAGTACCGCTGAATCAGGCGGGCAGGAGTCGGCCGATCACCTCGGCGAGCTGGGCGACATTGCGACATTCGTGCATGGTGACGATGTCGGTGTAGTCCTCGGCGGCCGAGTCGCCGGTCGACCACGAGCGCGCGGGTTCCGGATTGAGCCAGTAGACCGCTTTCGCTCGCTCGGTGATCGCTTGCAGGGCAGCGAGATTCGGGTCGGTCCGATTCGTGCGAGCGTCGCCGAGGATCAGCACGCAGGTGCGGGGACCGACCGCGTCGAGGTAGTGGTCGACGAAGCCCTGCAGGACCTCGCCGTAATTGCTCGATCCGAACCGGGCGACGCCGCCTTCGCGGACGATGTTCCGCGCGAAGCCCGGCGGTGGGGGCTCGCCGGGGGTGAAGTACTGGGTGATCTCGGCGCAGGTGTCGACGAAACCGAAACTGCGCACCTTGCTGAACTGGTCCTGCAGGGCCTGCACCAACTGCAGGGTGAATTCGGCAAAACCACTGACCGAGCCCGAGACATCGGCCAGCACAACGAGATCGGGGCGGCCACGCTTGCGCGCGCGCAGTACCGGATCGACCGGGACACCACCGGTGGCCATGGAACGACGCAGGGTGCGGCGCAGATCGATCTGGCCGCGCACCTCCTTCTTGCGGCGCACCGCCAATCGGGTGGCCAGCTTGCGCGCCAGGGGATGCACGAGGCGACGCATCTCGGCGAGGTCCTGTTCGCGGGCACCGAGGAAATCCGTTCGGTCCGCGGAGTTCTCGACGCCGCGGCGAGCGATGTAGTCGGTCCCGCGCAGTTCGGCCGAACGCAGACGAGCTTCGGTTTGCACGGCGGTGCGGAACTGGTCGACGCGGCGGCGAGCCTCGATGGTGCGCACGGCGGTATCGAATTGCCCTGTGCCACCCATAGTTCGGGCGACCTGCTCGGAGATCTCGTCCGGGCGCAGCGACTTCATGGTCAAGTACGACGACCAACCGGCGCCGGAAGCCTGGGTGACCCGGCCCGCGCTCTCCCCCGCGCCGCCGTAGGCACCGAAGGTGTTGAGCGCCTCACGGGCCAGTTCGGCGGTGTCCTCGCCCTGGACGAGCGTGGCGAGCAGGCGCTCACGCAGGGAGTCGGCGTCCTCGCTCGGGTGCGCGGGCGGGAGCTCGATGCCGAGAAAGTACAGGTCGAAGAGCTGGTCGAAGACTCTGCGTTGGCCGTTGCGGCGGAGCAGGCAGGAGGCCAGGCCGGAACGCAGGATGCGCGGGTCGACGGTACCCAGTGCGACGATCGCGGCCGCGGCGTCGATGGTTTCGCTGGGGCCGGCGTGAATATTGTGCTCGCGCAGCAGGGTGACGAAATCGACGAGGCGCGCGCTCGTCGGTGCGAAGCGGTCGAGGCCCGAGTTCACGGCTTGGCGCTGCCGTCCGCTCGGTCGTCGAGACCGAGCCGATCGATGGCCAAGCGGTGGTCCGACTGGTACTTGAGCAGCACACCGAGGGTCGAGCGCACCACACCGCCGGTCAGCGTGCGGGTACCCAGCGCGACCAGCGTCCGTGCCCAGTCGACGGTTTCGGCGATCGACGGCGCTTTACGCAACGAGAGCTGCCGCAGCGCGCTCACCGTCGCCACCACCGGTTCCGCCAGTGCGGCATCCAGCTCGGGCACGTTGAGCGCGACGATCGCCTTCTCCAATTCCGCTGTCGGATAGTCGATATGGAGATACAGGCAGCGGCGCTTCAGCGCTTCGGACAGGTCGCGGTGGGCGTTGGAGGTGAGGATGACGAAGGGTTTGCGGACGGCGGTGACCGTACCGAGCTCAGGAATGCTCACCTGGAAGTCGCCGAGCACCTCCAGCAGCAAGCCCTCGAGCTCCACATCGGCCTTGTCGAGTTCGTCGATGAGCAACACCGTCGGGTCGGGGTTGCGGATGGCCGCCAGCAAGGGACGGGCGAGCAGGAATTCCTCGGTGAAGACGTGGTCGCGGGTGCTGTCCCAGTCCTCGCCGGAGGTGGCGGTGATGCGCAGCAGCTGTTTGGCGTGGTTCCACTCGTAGAGGGCACGAGCCTCGTCGACGCCCTCGTAGCACTGCAGGCGGATGAGCTCGGCACGTACCGCGGCGGCGATCGCCTTGGCGAGCTCGGTCTTGCCGACGCCCGCCGGCCCCTCGATCAGCAGCGGCTTGCCGAGGCGGTCGGCGAGGAAGACCGCGGTCGCGATATCGAGGGACGGTAGGTAGCCGGCGGCTGTCAGCCGGTCGGTCACCTGGTCCACCGAGGAAAAGAAGTTACTCATCGGTAATCAGTATATCGAGTGTCACCGGGGCCCGGTGATCGCGGCAGCGACTCCGTCGCGGAGAGGCCGATCAGTACGGGTTGTCGGCCACTTTCACCTGACCGTCCTTGATCGCGGCCAGCAGCAGGCGGTAGTCGGCCATGCTCTGATCCGAATACGACATCGCGAAATCACTCAGAGCCGTGTCGAACTTCTCGCTGCCACCGATATAGGCGTCGATGGCCAGCGGATCGCCGGAGCGGCAGTGGGCGCGGGCCAGCACGCCGCCACACACGGCGGCATAGTTGGACAGTTGCCGATGGGTCAGATCCCCGATATCGACAGAACCCTTCATGTCGCGGAACTGACGCCAGTAGTGATGCACGCCTTCGGGACCGGTGGCCCAGCCGAGGAAGATGTCGCTCGCCGCCTGCATCAAGCGCTGACCGGCGACGACGCGATGTCCCTGATGCCTGTATCGGCTCGCCTTCTGATATGGCGCCAGAACCGAGGTGCCGGCCTCCTTCAACTGCAGGAACAGCGGAGCGCCGGACTCCTTGTCCATCAGCAGCGCGATGAAGCATCGGGTGCCGACGCTGCCCACCCCGACAACCTTCACGGCAGCCTCGACGAAGGCGTAGCGGTTGAGCAGCACGCGCATGTGGTCGGGCAGGGTGCGCCGGTATTCGGCGAACAGCGCCTGCACGGTCGCCGCGTCCGGGGAGGTGATGGGTACCAGCAGCGGCGGCTGATTCTTGATCCGCGGAATGCCGTCGGCGTCGGGTTCGGTGAGTTTGTCCAGCGCCTGCAGACTGGTGCGCTTCTTGGCCGAGGCGATCGTCTTCTCGGCCAGCTTGCGGCCCTTCTTCTTCTGGACCAGCTCGAGGACCTTGTCGGAGTCGACCCGGTCGTACCAGATCTCGAGGCTGTCCTGCTCGACCATTGCCTCGATGCCCTCGCGATAGCCGCGGGCGGTGGCCTCCGCCGCCGATGCCGCGTCCTCATCGGAACAGCCGTTGTCCAGCGCCGCCACCGTGACACTGGCGACCAGGCGTTTGACGTCCCACTCGAACGGGCCGGGCAGCGTCTCGTCGAAGTCGTTCACATCGAACACGAGATTGCGTTCCGGAGTGCCGAAGAGCCCGAAGTTCGACAGGTGCGCATCGCCGCACAGTTGCACGATGAGCCCGGTATCGGGACCACTCCCCAGGTCATAGGCCATGACCGCCGCGGCACCGCGCAGAAAGGCGAACGGCGACACCGCCATTCGCGCCATCCGGATCGGCACCAGATCCTGCACCCGCTTCGCGTTCTGCTTCAGCAGAATCTCCACCGGGCTCTCCCGCCCCGGCTCCGGTTTCCACTCCCCCAACGCGGTACGAGACACCCGCTTCCGCGCCGCTCTACCGACCTCCGCCGCCTGCCGATCGAAATCCTCAACCGTCGTCATCGAGCAAGTCTCGCGCTACCGGTCCACCACGGCAAGGACCAGCGGATAACCATGCGGTGACAGAGTGCGCCGCCATTGAGCACTACACCGATGACTCATCGGGCAAGTCTGCCGCTACGCCGACGGCGAGGGGTGGCGCTACGGACCAAGCCGCCTGCGCCACTCGTCGACTCGGCGGACGAGCTCCTGCCACCAGGTCCGATGCGGGTCCGGTGGTGGAGTCGGCCGAGGCTCGGGCGTCGGTTCGGGGTCAGGGACCGGGACCAGCACCTTCCGGCGAATCCCGGTGCAGGTGAATTGGGTCGCCCGATAGGGATTCCCGTTCTGCGCCCACTCGGAGACGATGAGGGTGAACTTGCCGTCTTCGAGCCTGCTGTAGGGGTGTATGTAGCCGCCGTACAGGCGCGGGACCGTGTCGACACCGCGCGGCATTCCGGTTATCGGCCGATGCGTGTGGGTGGTGATCCAGTTCGTGTTGTCGATGCGGTCGCCGACCTTGACGAAGACCGAGTAGTCCCCCGCGTCGAATCCGGAGATCACAGCCCTGTTCTCGACATAGCGCAGGCAGATCTCGCCGAATCGCCAACCGGGCAGGATCGGCGTCGGCTCACGGTTCCAGGCCCAGTTGTCGCCATCCCAGCCCCAGCCCTGCCAGGCGTGGGGATCGGACAGGCCTTCGACCGTCGCGCGCCACAGCAGCATGTCCTTGTTCCTGGCCAGGCCGCCGGTGGAGATGATGTGCACCCAGTCGCTGTGCGGGTCCTTTGCCCACGAAATCATGACCCGCTTGCCGGCGAAGGCGCCGCACCAGAACTTCGAACCACTGCGCGCCCAGGTGATGCCGCTGTCGTCGGATATCCATACCTCGCACCACTTCTCGTTCCCCAGGCCCTGGGTGTACATGACCCACAGGTAGATCCGGCCGTCGATGGTCATCGCGTCACACGGCAGGACGGTGGAGTATTCGGCGTTGTCGTGCTGGTAGTCCCACAGCTGGCGGCCGTCGGTGCTCGGCGAGGTGGCCATGACGATCGGCTCGGCGGGGTCGCGCTGCGACGTACGAGTGATGATGGGGGAACGCCAGTTTCCGATGCCGTCCATCGGTGGGCCGTACGGGCCGTCCCCGGAGAACGAGTCGCCCCAGATGAAGCCGACATCACCGTTGGGCAGCTCGAACGGAATCGCGAGATCGCCGCCACCGAGGTCAGCCGAAGGCACAGGGTTCAGATCCGTGACGCGGATGACACACCTACCCCGGTCGGCTCGAGCCGAAATCGTTGGGCCGGTGCTGTTTCCGTCACGCCACAAGGTTACGTCAGAATGCCGAAAGGCCCGCTCGCACGGGGCGAACGGGCCTTTCGAGACGCGGTGAAACCTTACGCGGTTTCGGTGATCGGCCGGTCGACCCAGCTCATCAGGCCGCGCAGCTTGGCGCCGGTGACCTCGATGGGGTGCTCGGCGTTCTGCTTGCGCAGACCCTCGAGCTCCTTGTTGCCGCCCTCGACGTTGGCGACGAGGCGCTTGACGAAGGTGCCGTCCTGGATGTCGGTGAGGATCGCCTTCATGCGCTCCTTGGTGCCCGCGTCGATGACGCGCGGGCCCGACAGGTAGCCACCGAACTCGGCGGTGTCGGAGACCGAGTAGTTCATGCGGGCAATGCCGCCCTCGTACATCAGGTCGACGATCAGCTTGAGCTCGTGCAGGACCTCGAAGTAGGCCATCTCGGGGGCGTAGCCCGCCTCGACCATGACCTCGAAGCCGATCTTGACCAGTTCCTCGGTGCCACCGCAGAGCACGGCCTGCTCACCGAAGAGGTCGGTCTCGGTCTCTTCCTTGAAGGTGGTCTTGATGACGCCGGCGCGGGTGCCGCCGATGCCCTTGGCGTAGGACAGCGCCAGGGCCTGGCCCTCGCCGGTCGGGTCCTGATCGACAGCGATCAGAGCCGGAACGCCCTTGCCGTCGACGAACTGACGACGCACCAGGTGGCCGGGGCCCTTGGGGGCGACCATCGCGACGGTGACGCCGGCCGGAGCCTTGACGAGACCGAAGTGGATGTTGAGGCCGTGGCCGAAGAACAGCGCGTCGCCGTCCTTCAGGTTGGGCTCGATGTCGTTGGTGAAGATCGACGCCTGGGCGGTGTCGGGCGCGAGCACCATGATCACGTCGGCCCACGCGGAGACCTCGGCGGGGGTGCCGACGGTCAGACCGGCCTCTTCGGCCTTCGGACGAGACTTCGAACCCTCGGCCAGGCCGACGCGGACGTCGACGCCGGAGTCGCGCAGGCTCAGCGAGTGCGCGTGGCCCTGGCTGCCGTAACCGATCACGGCGACCTTGCGGCCCTGGATGATCGACAGGTCAGCGTCGTCGTCGTAGAACATCTCGACTGCCACTTGAATGGTCCCTTCTGAAAATGATGGTGAGGAAAAGTTATCGCGGGGGTTGCTGAGGTGGATTCAGCGGGTGGCGGTGATCGACTTGGGTCCGCGGCCGACGGCCACGACACCGGACTGCACGATCTCGCGGATCCCGTACGGCTCGACCATGCGCAGCAGTGCGTCGAGCTTGGAACGGGTGCCGGTCGCTTCGATGGTCAGCGCGTCGGGCGAGACGTCGATCACCTTGGCGCGGAACAACTGCACAGCCTCGATCACCTGCGTGCGCACCGACGCGTCGGCCCGCACCTTCACCAGGATCAGCTCACGGGCCACCGAGGCATCGGCGTCCTGCTCCACGATCTTGATGACGTTGATCAGCTTGTTGAGCTGCTTGGTGACCTGCTCGAGCGGCAGATCGTCGACGGTCACGACGATCGTCATGCGCGAGATCTCGGGGATCTCGGTGCCACCGACGGCCAGGGATTCGATATTGAAGCCACGGCGCGAGAACAGGCTCGCGACACGTGCCAGCACGCCCGGCTTGTCCTCGACAAGGACGCTCAGGGTGTGGGTCGTGCTCATTCGTCGTCGCCCTTCTCGAATGCGGCCTGCTCGCGTTCCATCGCCTCGTGGATGACGGCCGGTTCGGAGACCGACTCGTCCTCGTCGAAGAGCGGACGGATGCCGCGGGCGAACATGATCTCGTCGTTGCTGGTGCCCGAGGCGACCATCGGCCACACCTGGGCGTCCTTGCCGACGATGAAGTCGATCACGACCGGGCGGTCGGTGATCGCCTGGGCCTGGCGGATCGCGTCCTCGACCTCGGACTCCTTCTCCACCCGGATGCCGACGCAGCCCAGCGCCTCGGCCAGCTTCACGAAGTCGGGGATGCGCAGGGTGTGCGTGCCGAGATCGGTGTTGGAGTAGCGCTGTTCGTAGAACAGGGTCTGCCACTGGCGGACCATGCCCAGGTTGCCGTTGTTGATCAGGGCGACCTTGATCGGCACGCCCTCGATCGCACAGGTAGCCAGTTCCTGGTTGGTCATCTGGAAGCAGCCGTCACCGTCGACCGCCCAGACCTCTTTCTCCGGCGCGCCCATCTTGGCGCCCATGGCCGCGGGAACCGCGTAACCCATGGTGCCCAGACCGCCCGAGTTGAGCCAGGTGCGCGGGTTCTCGTACTTGATGAACTGCGCGGCCCACATCTGGTGCTGGCCGACGCCGGCGCAGTAGACGGCCTCCGGGCCCGCGAGGCGGCCGAGGGTCTCGATGACGTACTCCGGCGAGACCGAGCCGTCGCTGGGGGTCTTCCAGCCCAGCGGGTAGTTCTCGCGGATGCCGCTGAGGTAGGCCCACCACTCGGTGAGGTTCAGCAGCGGCGAGGCACCGGACTGCGGATCGGCCTTGAGGGTCTCGATCAGCTCGACGATGACCTCACGCGCGTCGCCCACGATCGGGACGTCGGCGTGGCGGTTCTTGCCGATCTCGGCCGGGTCGATGTCGGCGTGGATGACCTTCGCGTCGGGCGCGAAGGAGTCCAGCTGACCGGTGACGCGGTCGTCGAAACGGGCGCCGAGGGTGATCAGCAGATCGGACTTCTGCAGCGCGGCCACCGCGCCGACGGTGCCGTGCATGCCGGGCATGCCCATGTTGAGGGTGTGGCTGTCGGGGAACGCACCACGCGCCATCAGCGTGGTGACCACCGGGATACCGGTCAGCTCGGCCAATTCGAGCAGCTCGGCCGAGGCGTCGGACTTGATCACACCGCCACCGACGTAGAGCACCGGCTGCTTGGATTCCATGATCATCCGTGCGGCCTCGCGCACCTGCTTGCCGTGCGGCTTGGTGACCGGGCGGTAGCCGGGCAGACGCATCTCCGGCGGCCACGAGAACGTGGTCTGGGCCTGCAGGGCGTCCTTGGTGATGTCGACCAGGACGGCGCCGGGACGACCCGAGGCAGCGAGGTAGAACGCCTCGGCCAGGGTGCGCGGGATGTCGGCGGCGTCCTTGACCAGGAAGTTGTGCTTGGTGATCGGCATGGTGATGCCGGAGATGTCGGCTTCCTGGAACGCGTCGGTGCCGACCAGGCTCGACGGCACCTGACCGGTGATCGCCACGATCGGGACCGAGTCCATCTGCGCATCGGCCAGCGGGGTCACCAGGTTGGTGGCGCCGGGACCGGATGTGGCCATACACACACCGACCTTGCCCGAGGCCTGCGCGTAACCGGTCGCCGCGTGACCGGCGCCCTGCTCGTGGCGCACCAGGACGTGGCGGACCTTCTTCGAGTCGAACAGCGGGTCGTAGACAGGAAGGACCGCGCCGCCGGGAATGCCGAATACCGTGTCGACGTCGAGCTCTTCGAGCGACCGGACCACCGACTGCGCGCCCGTGACGCGCTCTGGCGCGACCTGACGACGGGTGGGGTTGGTCGCCGGGCTACCAGGGGTAGCTGAAGGCGCTGACCTGCGGGCCGATGGCCCGGGTCGTGCGGTTGGAGCACTCACCGTCTTCGTTCCTCACTGTCTCGTTCTGACTCGGACTGACCCTGGCGAGGGCCACTGGCATTCGCCCGAACACAAAAAAGCCCCCGCCCAGCACATGGCTGTTCGAGGGTGGCGCGTCGCAAACGCGAGCTGACGTATCGACTGACCAGTCAGGCTCGACGCTGGACGCGCCGGCCGATTACGAGCTCGTTTCGAATCACGCATACGACGTTAGGCGCGCGTAGTGCGTCGAGTCAAACAGGCTTCCCGCTCCGGTCCCATTCTGTGGGACTCGAGTGGTTGCGTGGGTCCGTGTACCAAGATGCGAGGATGGGAGGGTGTCCTCACCGCATCAGTCCGTGCCACCGGCTAAATCGTCCCACACCACCGACGAGGGAACCGATACGGGTCGCCCCTCGCGACCCGGCGGCCTGCGCTCGGCCAGCACGGGGCGGCTCGCGGCGATCGCGGCGGTGGTACTGGCGTACCTGATCTTCGTCGTCGTCGGCACCGCGCAGGACTGGTCGCTGGGCGTGCGGATCGGGTTGATCGTGCCCACCGCGGTGATCGTGTGGCTGCTGGTACCGCGCACGACGAACACGCCGACGCCCGGTGTGCACGTGATCGGCGTTCCCCGGTTGGCCTATATCGGCGTGCTGGTGTTGGCGTTCTGCGTGTTCTTCCCGTTCGTCGGGTGGCCCATCGCGCTGTGGCCGCTGCTGCTGGCACCGGTGATCGCCGTGTGGTGGGTGACGCGCACGCACACCACCGTGTCCGCCGCGGGGCTCGATCTGAGCACGATGGTCGGCAAGAAGCACCTCGACTGGGCCCAGATCAAGGGGATCACCATTCCCAAGCGGGGGTACGTGCGGGCTCGGCTCGTCGATGATTCCGAGGTGAAGCTGCCCGCCGTCGGGTACGACCGGTTGCGTGAGCTGATCGAAGCGTCCGGCGGGCTGCTGCCCGATGTGTTCGCTGCCGCGGAGGAGGCCGAGGCCGAGCGCCTCGCCACCGAGCGCGCCCAGGCGAAGGCTGAATCCGAGGCGAAGGCGAAGGCGGAGTCGGACGCGAAAGCCGAGCCGGAGTCCGACACCGGGCAGTGATCATGCCCGGATGCTCGGGCCGAGCAATGGACGTCGGCTGGGTCACTGCGGGAATCGGCGCGGCGGCGCGGCCGTGGTGCCGGTAAGCTGACGGCAACCGGGCACCCCCGCGCCGACGGCACCACCGCGGCGACACCCCCGAAGCGACACTCCCGCCTCGAGCCCCGGTTCTCACACCCCTGGACGTACCACCGGCGCGACGCGACCATCGCCCGCCGGAGTAACGTTGCGGGCTGCCGGACGCATCGCGTACTCGCACCTGCCGCGCAGGTCAGCCCCCTGCCCGCACGCTTGCCACGCACCCAGCGACACCACGAGGATTTCAATGCCACCGCTTCGTTCACGCACCACCACCATCGGCCGCAATGCCGCGGGCGCGCGCTCGCTCTGGCGCGCGACCGGCATGACCGATTCC
Organism: Nocardia sp. NPDC058633; assembly: GCF_042717045.1. Lineage (NCBI taxonomy): Bacteria > Bacillati > Actinomycetota > Actinomycetes > Mycobacteriales > Nocardiaceae > Nocardia > Nocardia sp. NPDC058633. The sequence goes on along the minus strand of NZ_JBHXRA010000001.1, from coordinate 407,211 downwards.
GACTTCGGCAAGCCGATCATCGCGATCGCGAACTCGTACACGCAGTTCGTTCCGGGTCACGTGCACCTCAAGAACATGGGCGACATCGTCGCCGAAGCCGTCCGCGCCGCCGGCGGTGTGCCGCGCGAATTCCACACCATCGCCGTCGACGACGGTATCGCCATGGGCCACGGCGGCATGCTCTACTCGCTGCCTTCGCGCGAGATCATCGCCGACTCCGTCGAGTACATGGCCAACGCTCACACCGCCGACGCGCTGGTGTGTATCTCCAACTGCGACAAGATCACTCCCGGCATGCTCAACGCCGCGATGCGCCTCAACATCCCCGCGGTGTTCGTCTCCGGTGGGCCGATGGAGGCCGGTAAGGCCGTGGTCGCCGACGGTGTCGCGCACGCGCCGCTCGACCTGGTCAGCGCGATCTCCGCCAGTGCCAGCCAGGACGTGTCCGACGAGAGCCTCGACGAGGTCGAGCGGTCCGCGTGCCCGACCTGCGGTTCCTGTTCGGGCATGTTCACCGCCAACTCGATGAACTGCCTCACCGAGGCACTCGGCCTCGCCATGCCCGGCAACGGGTCGACGCTGGCCACCCACACCGCGCGGCGCGCGCTGTTCGAGCGGGCGGGCACGGTGATCGTCGATATCGCCAAGCGCTGGTACCAGGACGACGACGCGTCGGTGCTGCCACGAAACGTCGCCAACGCCAAGGCTTTCCGCAACGCGATGGCCCTCGACGTCGCCATGGGCGGCTCGACCAACACCGTGCTGCACACCCTCGCCGCCGCGCAGGAGGGTGAGATCGACTTCGATCTCACCACCATCGACGAGATCAGCCGCCGGGTGCCGTGCCTGTCGAAGGTGTCGCCGAACTCGGATTACCACATGGAAGACGTGCACCGCGCCGGTGGCATTCCCGCGATCCTCGGCGAACTGCGGCGCGGCGGCCTGCTCGAGACCGATGTGACCACCGTGCACACCGCCGATTACGCGGAATTCCTCGACACCTGGGACATCCGCTCGGGCAAGGCCTGCGACGAGGCGATCGAACTGTTCCACGCCGCACCGGGAGGCGTGCGCACCGTGGAACCCTTCTCCACCAGCAACCGCTGGTCCTCGCTCGACACCGACGCCGCCGGTGGTTGCATCCGCGACGTCGAGAACGCCTACACCGTCGAAGGCGGGCTGTGCGTGCTGCGCGGCAACATCGCCCCCGACGGCGCGATCCTCAAGACCGCGGGCATCGACGAAGACCTGTTCACCTTCGAAGGCCCGGCCGTGGTGGTCGAGTCGCAGGAGGAAGCGGTGTCGATGATCCTGGGCAAGAAGATCCAGCCCGGTGATGTCGTGGTCGTGCGCTACGAAGGCCCCGCGGGTGGCCCGGGTATGCAGGAGATGCTGCACCCGACCTCGTTCCTCAAGGGCCTCGGCTTGGGCAAGGTGTGCGCGCTGATCACCGACGGCCGCTTCTCCGGCGGCACCTCGGGACTGTCGATCGGCCACGTCTCCCCCGAAGCCGCCTCCGGTGGTGTCATCGGCCTGATCGAGAACGGCGACCGCATCCGCATCGACGTGCACACCCGCGCGCTGGAAGTGCTCGTCACCGACGAGGTGCTCGCCGAACGCCGCGCGAAGATGGAAGCCTCCGAGCGTCCGTGGCAGCCGCTGAACCGCGACCGCACGGTGACGACCGCCCTGCGCGCCTACGCCGCGCTGGCGACCTCGGCCGACAAGGGCGCCGTGCGCAAGGTGCCGTAACCGCACCGCTCGCCACCGACACAGAACGGGGCGCCCCGGCCGAGCCGAGGCGCCCCGTTTTCGTTCTCGGGTGGACCGGTTACGCGGGCGTGCCGAAGTTCTGCGTCCACCAGGGGCCGCCGCTGCCGAGCTTCACCCCGGTGCCGAGTTGGGTGAAGGCACAGTTGAGGATGTTGGCCTTGTGCCCCGGGCTGTTCATCCACCCGGTCATCACCGCGGCCGCGCTTTCCTGGCCGCGGGCGATGTTCTCCCCGTAGGTGCTCCACTTGTATCCCGCGGCCTCGATCCGGCCGCCCGGGCCGACGCCACTGGGGTTGACGTGGTCGAAGAACCCGCGCGCGGCCATGTCGTCGGAATGACGCTGCGCCGCGGTCTGCAACTGCGCATTGGCCTGCACGGGCTTACAGCCGGCACCGGCCCGCTCGCGATTGACCAGTTCCAGAACCTGCGTGCGCATCGCGTCCACCGACGCTGTGGGCGTTCCCGGCTGCGGGGCCTGTTCGGTCTCACCACCACCCCCGTCCGACCCCGCCGAGCCGCTCGAGAACGGACCGGCGAAGGCGACCGCCGCCGGGCCGAATGCCACCAGGGCACACGAGATTCCGGCGGCGGCGACCACACGTTTGATACTCAAGAAAGATCCCATCCCTATCATTTCGGCGACGTTTGCCTCGGTAGTGAGCTACCCACCGGACCAACATTAAAACGCAACTGTTTCACACATCGTGCGTCGCTCGACGGGATGGGCACGCAACCTTTCCCCGGCGTCAGACCAGAGCGGGCTGTGACGGCGGCGCCGATGCCTCGTCGCGGCCGGTCCGGGAAGGGATCAGGACGGTGGCGACGAGGCCCACGAGCACGAAGCCCGCGGCCAGATAGGCGCCGAGGTTGATGCCCGCGGTCATCGCGGTGCGCCCGGACGTGGCCACCTCGCGGGTTTCCGGTTGGGCGGCAAAGCCTTCGATCGCCGCGCCCGCACTGCCGGTGACGGCGTTGGCGTATTGCTGAGCCTGGGCCGGGGGCATACCCGTCGCGGTGAGGTCGGCGTCGACCGTCGAGCTCAGTGTGGTGAAGAAGACCGTGGTCAGCAGGGCGATACCGAGTGCGGAGCCGAGCTGACGAAACGCGCTCTGGATACCGGAGGCTTGGCCGTTGTCGGCTTCGGGGATGTCGGCCAAGACGACGTTGGTCACCTGGGCCGTGGCGAAACCGACGCCGATGCCATACACGCACAGGACGGCCGCGATCGACCACCAGGAGCTGTCGACCGCGGCGAACACGCCGAGCGCGGCCAGACCGACGACCTCGAGACCCAACCCGAGGCGGACCATGTTCAGCGGCGACGCCTTGCCCGCCATCCCGAAGCTGGCCCCGCTGGCGATGAAGCTGCCGACGGCGATCGGCACCAGGGCAAGGCCCGCTTGCAGGGCGCTGTACCCGAGGGTGAACTGCAACCACAGCGGAAGCACTGCGACGATGCCGAATTCGCCGAGACCGATGATCAGGGTCGCGATGTTGCCGTTGCGGAACGAGGCCAGCGAGAACAGACTCAGATCCATCAACGCCTTGTCGGCATTGCCGCCGCGGCGCAGCACCACCTGCCGGACCACGAAACCGGCCAGCGCCGCCACGCTCAGAACCAGCGCGACCAGCACCGGCGAAGGCCCACTGCCCCAGGTGAATCCGGCGATCCCCATCGGATGGGTGGTGATGATCCAGCCGTAGCTTCGCCCCTCGACCAGGCCGAAGGCCAGCAATCCGAGACCGAGGACCGACAGGATCGAGCCGACCACATCGAGTCGACCGGCGACCTTCGGCGACGGCGCAATGCACGCCAGCACACCCACCACGATCAGCACGGCCAGCGGCACATTGATGCCGAACGCCCAGCGCCACGACACGTGTTCGGCCAACCAGCCACCGAGCAGCGGGCCGAGCGCGGCGGCCGCCCCGATGGTGGAACCCCAGACCGCGAACGCCTGCCCACGGGCCTTGCCGGTGAAGGTGGCATTGAGCAGGGCGAGCGAGGTCGGCAGGATCATCGCCGCACCCGCGCCCTGCAGGAATCGAGCGATGACGAGCAGCCCGCCGCTCGGCGCGAGCCCGGCCAGAATGCTGGTCGCGCCGAACACCACGACGCCGGCGACGAACACCCGGCGGGCCCCGACGATGTCGGCGATCCGTCCGACCACCAGGAGCAGGGCCGCGAACACGATCGCGTAGGACTCCTGAATCCATTGCGCCTCGGTCGAACCCGTGTCCAGGTCTTCGATGATCGACGGGATGATCACGTTCACGATCGTGGTGTCGACCACGATCAGCGCCACGCCGAGGGCGATGGCGATCAAGCCGAGCCATCGGCGGATGGACGACTCTTGACTCATCGCACACTCCTATTTCCATGGTGGAATATTTCCACGGTCAAAGTAGATTGTGGGCAATAGGATGTCAAACGATGCGAAAGGAAACTATGAGCCAGTCGGACGCTCGCACCCAGTACGAACGGCTGCACGATGGCCTTCGCGCCTACGGGGCGAACTACCGGGAATACACCCACCGGTTCGCCGGCTGGCTCGGATTGCACTCCACCGATGCCGAGGCGCTGATCGAGATCCTCACCGCCGAGGAACGCGGAACCACGCTGTCACCGGCACGGCTCAGCGCACGGATCTCGTTGTCCAACAGTGCGACCACCGCGCTCCTGAACCGACTGGAGCAGGCCGGTCATATCGTGCGCAGCCGCGAGCACGACGACCGTCGCGTCATCACGCTGCGCAGCACCCCGCGTATCCACGCCCTCGCCGACGAATTCTTCAGCCCGCTCGGCACCAAGGTGGACACGGTCATGGGCAAGTACTCCCCCGAGGAACTGCGGCGGTTCGAGGCCTTCGTGACCGAACTGGAAGCCACGATGACCGCGCACCTGACCGAACCGGCACCGCCGCAGCCACTGACCACGTAACGGTCACTCGTCGGTACGGACTGATCCAGCCGCCGTCGGCCGAGTCATCGGCGCCCTCGGCCCGGCCGACCGACGCGCAGCGAGGATCAGAACGGACCGATGCCCTTCAGCGGGTTGCCGCCGTGCAGGAACCAGAAGGTGAGAACGGCGGCGGCGATCGCCAACACAACCACCACGAAGGAGCCGTAGGACGGGCGGGTCGCCCAGCCACGGGTGCGGTCGAACGACCAGCGGCCGGGACCGGTCAGGATGATCGCCAGCGCCGAACCCACCAGGATCGAATCGATTTCGACGCCGGTGGGAGTGCTCGCGTTGTACTGGAAACCGGGGACCATGCCCTGCTTCCACATCCACGCGTTCAGGATGGTGGCCAGGACAGCGCCCGCGGCGAGCGGAGTGGCCAGGCCGATCACCAGGAGGATGCCGCCGCCGAGTTCGCCGGCGATCACCAACGCGGTGGACAACGACGGATAGTCCCAGCCACCGCTTTCCATCATGGTTTTGGTGCCGTCGAGGCCGGGGCCGTGGAACCAACCGGTGAGCTTTTGCAGGCCGTGGTAGATGAAGGTGTAGCCGACCACCAGGCGCAGCACGAACAAGCCGAGGTCCAGGGTGCCGCGACGGGCCTCGCGATTGCGGCGCTGCAAGCGGACGGTGCCCGCCGAGGCTGCCGACGCGGGGGGAATCGTCGCGTAGCCGTAGTCGTCGCCGGTCTCGCCACCGGTGCGCGCGGTGCTCGCACCGGGGACCTCGTCGCCGGGGTCGAGACCGAGATCCTCGTCGGTGCGCGGAATATCCTTCGGATCCGGCTTGCGCATCTGCGTCGTCGGCGAATCGAACGGGCTGGTCACCGGACGACCCGCGGCCGACGGGCCCTGTTCGGACTGCGCCGAACCATCTGACTTCGGAGTGTCATTCGACTTGTCGGTCACCGCCTCACCTTATGACGTGCGGTGGCAGCGCGCCGCCCTTCCCCGCGACGGGCGTGTCAGCCCCACTCGACCAGCGGTCACGCTCGACGTTGCGTGCGGCGCGGCAGACTCGCTCGACTGCCGGTCACGTCCGACCGATAGGAGCGCACGCGACGGACGCGGCGAGCCCGCACCGGTGGCGGTAACGTTTGACGCATGAGTTCGGGAATCGCGGGCCGCGTGGCAGTCGGGGTGGCACTCAGCACCGTTTTGCTAGCCGGGTGCGCCCGTTTCGACGAGTCGGCGTCGAGTCCGTTCACCACCGAACCGCAACTGGGTGGGTCGGGTGCGGAGCCGAAGAAGCCGCAGGAAGATCCGTCGAAGCCCCCACGGCCCACCGGGCCGTGTATCGACCCCGACCCCAATGTCATCGCCACCTGCATGGAATCGGGCGCCGGGCTGATCGCGGTGGGCGAAGGAGCCTTCGTCGCGGAGCGAAAGACCGGTCGCATCCTGCAGGTGACGGCGGTCGACGCGAGCACACCGCAGGAGACTCCGGTGGAGATCGCCAGCGTGCCCGTCGACGGGTCGACCGACGGCGGGCTCTCCGACATCGTGCTCTCCCCCACCTTCGGGGAGGACGGGCTGATGTACGCCTACATCACCACCGGCAGTGACAATCGGGTCGTGCGACTGTCCAAGGGCGGCGTGGCCAAGCCGATCCTCACCGGAATCCCCAAGGGCGCCGACGGAAATCGTGGCGCGCTCGAATGGTCGACGCCGACGCAGTTGATGGTCCTCACCGGTGATGCCGGAAACCCCGGCGCCGCGGCCGATCCCGGCTCGCTCGGCGGCAAACTGCTTCGCCTGGAATCGCCGTCGTCGGGCGAGAACACGCCGCAGGTGGTGGCCTCGGGGCTCGGCTCGGCCGGCGACATCTGCCGCGACGGCAAAGACGGCATGTGGGTCACCGACCGCACCGCCGCCGAGGACCGCCTGCAGCACCTGAGCCCCGACGGCACCCTCACCGTCTCCTGGACCTGGCCCGACCGCCCCGGCGTCGGCGGCTGCACGGCCACGGGCGACGGTGTGGGCATCGCGCTGAGCGAGGGCAAGGCGCTGGCCGCCGTCGCCGCCGATCCCACCACCTTCGCCGTCACCACCGCCCCCACCCTGATCGCCCAGGACAAGTACGGCAAACTCCTCGGCGCCACCGCCAGCGCCGACGGCAGCATCTGGGTCACCACCACCAACAAGACCGGCGGCGAGCCGGGCGAATTCGACGACCGTGTCGTTCGCATCCCGCCGCCGCAGGGTGGAGCAGGCGGTCCGGACTAGGACAGGACAGCGGCCGCCCGTACCGCGTGTGCGGTACGGGCGGCCGTTTTTCGTCCTCAGCTACACGCGGCGATGACCAGATCGCGGACGCGGGCGGCGTCGGCCTGGCCGCGGGTGGCCTTCATGACGTCGCCGACGATCTTGCCCGCGGCCTGAACCTTGCCCGAGCGGATCTTCTCGGCGATGTCGGGGTTCGCGGCGAGGGCCTTTTCGACCTCGGCCTGCAGGGCCGAATCGTCGCTGACCATGCCGAGGCCCTTGGCTTCGACGATGGCGGCGGGTTCGCCCTCACCGGCGAGAACGAAGTCGACCACCTGCTTGGCGACCTTGTTGTTGACGGTTTTGGCCTCCACCAGCGCGATCACCGCGGCGACCTGGGCGGGGGTGATGGGCAACTCGGCCAGCGCGATGTCGCGTTCCTTGGCCTTCTCGGTCAGGTAGGCGACCCACCAGGAGCGGGCCTCGTTGGCGGGGGCGCCTGCTTCGACGGTGGCGATGATGAGGTCGAGGGCGCCGGCGTTGACGAGGTCGCGCATGACCTCGTCGGACAGGCCCCAGTCGGTCTGGATGCGGGCGCGGACCAGCCACGGGTACTCCGGGATGGTGGCGCGCAGTTCCTCGACCCATTCGGCCGCGGGGGCGACGGGCTCGAGGTCTGGCTCGGGGAAGTAGCGGTAGTCCTCGGCGGTTTCCTTGCGGCGACCGGAAGCGGTCGACCCGTCGGCTTCCTGGAAGTGGCGGGTCTCCTGGATGATCTCGCCACCGGCGGTGAGCACAGCGGCCTGGCGACGCATCTCGTAGCGCACCGCCACCTCGACGCTCTTGAGCGAGTTCACGTTCTTCGTCTCGGTGCGGGTGCCGAATTCCTTGGCACCGATGGGCATCAGCGACACGTTGGCGTCGCAGCGCAGCGAACCCTGCTCCATCTTCACGTCGGAGACGTGCAGCGAACGCAGCACCTCGCGCAGCGCGGTGACATACGCGCGAGCCACCTCGGGGGCGCGCTCACCGGCACCGGTGATGGTCTTGGTGACGATCTCGATCAGCGGCACGCCCGCGCGGTTGAAGTCGAGCAGCGAGTGACTGGCACCGTGGATGCGTCCGGTCGCGCCGCCGACGTGCAGGGACTTGCCGGTGTCTTCTTCCATGTGCGCACGCTCGATCTCGACCCGGAAGATGGACCCGTCGTCGAGGGTCACGTCGAGGAAGCCCTCGGTGGCGATCGGCTCGTCGTACTGGCTGATCTGGTAGTTCTTCGGCTGATCGGGGTAGAAGTAGTTCTTGCGCGCGAACCGACCCCACGGGGTGATCGAACAGTTGAGCGCGAGGCCGATCCGGATGGCCGACTCGATGGCCTTCTCGTTCACCACGGGCAGCGAGCCGGGCAGGCCGAGGCACACCGGGCACACCTGGGTATTGGGTTCGGCGCCGAACTCGGTGGGGCAACCGCAGAACATCTTGGTCGCCGTGGACAACTCGACGTGGACCTCCATGCCGAGCACCGGCTCGTACCGGGAGATGACATCGGCGTAATCCATCAACTCGACCGTGGGTGCACTCATGGCAAGCATTCTATGTAGGCACTAGCGGGGCGGGATGTGCTGGGTGAGCCAGTCGGTGACGTAGGTCGACACGGCCGGGTCGATGGTGGTCTCGATCGACGAGTATTCGCTGGGTTTGCCGGTGGCCGACGGCTGCATCAGGTGGTTGAGGCCGGGGAAGGTGTGCACGGTCGCGTCGGGGCCAGCGGCCAGGTGGTCCCGCATCGGCTGTTCGTTCTGGGCGGCGGGCACCTGCTGGTCGGTGCCGCCGAAGAAGGCGAGCACCGGCACGCGCAACGCTTGCAGCGCCGGTTCGGGATCGTAGGTGATGAACGAGGCCATGTACGCGGTGTTGAACGAGTCGACGGCCGATTGCGGAGCCCGTTCCCCTTCGGGCAGCGAATCGTTGTGCTGCTGGGTGTATGCCTTGGCGCCCTCGGTGTCGCCCGCGCGCAGCAACTCCGTCCACTCGGTGACATAGCGCACCTGCTCGTCGATCTCGTTCTGCGGTGAGCCGGCCGCGGCCATGATCACCTTGTTCTGCTCGATCAGCACTTCGGCGCCGCCCACCGACGGGCCCGCCATCAGCACCGCGAAAGCGACATCGCTGTCCGGCCGCGCCGCGACCAACGGTGCCAGGTACCCGCCCTCGCTGTGCCCGAACAGCCCGACCTTCGCCGGGTCGATCTCGGGACGGGCACGGAGGAAACCGATTCCCGCGACCACGTCGGCGGCCAGATCGTCGTAGGTGGCGTCGTCGAGTACGCCGCCGGTGCCGCCGACGCCACGATCATCGGTGCGCAGCACGGCGTACCCGGCGCGGGTGAAGGTGTCGGCCAACAGCTTGAACGGCCGGTGGCCCATGAGATCTTCGTCGCGGTCCTGCGGGCCGCTGCCGGTGATCATCACCATCGCCGGAAACGGGCCGCTCCCTTCGGGTGTGGTGAGGGTGCCCGCGATGGTGATGTCGCCGTTGCGATAGGTGACGTCCTCGCTGCGGTACGGGTAGGGCGGTGTCGGATCTTGCGGGCGTGTGACATCTTCGATCACTCCGCGTTCCAACGTGAGCGGTACCTTCTCGCCGGACTGCACCCAGTCGCCGATGATCCGCTCGCCGTCGAGCTTGCCCTGGAATCCCGGGGCGCCGGGCGCGTCGGGAATGGTGAACTCGATCCGATCCGGTTCGGTCCGAACATCTTTCAACGCCGCCGCGCGCACACCCTGCACGGGGATGTCGATGGTGGCCGACCCGTCCTCGGCGAAGCTCACCCCGATCCCGATCGGCTGCCCCGGTACCTCGATGTCGCCGCGCCACGACCCCTGTACCGCGGGACCGGCAGGCTCGTCGGCGGATGAACACCCCGCCACCAGGGCGGCGACGACGAACAGAACCGAAACGATCACTCGACCGGTGCGCATGACCCCACGGTACCGACGCGCACCGACAAAGTTCGAGAACCCGCGACGACGGGCCGCTATCAGCCGAAGAAGGCCGACGCCTCACTGAGCCGTTCCGGCGGAACGCGTTTGAGCTGCTTGGTCGCCTCCGCCAGCGGAACCAGCCCGATGTCGGTGCCGTGCAGCGCCACCATCTGACCGAAATGTCCAGCGTGCACCGCCTCGGCCGCGTGCACCCCGAACCGCGTGGCCAGAATCCGGTCATAGGGGGTCGGACTGCCACCACGCTGGATATGGCCGAGCACCGTGGTGCGGACCTCCTTGCCGATGCGGCGTTCGATCTCCGAGCCCAACTGCTGGGCCACCCCGGTGAATCGCTCGTGCCCGAATTCGTCGATCCCGCCTTCACGCAACGCGAACCCGGAATCCGGCGCGGGATGCGCACCTTCGGCGACCACGCAGATGAAGCTCTTGTCACCGCGCTGGAAGCGGCTCTTGATCATCGCGCACACCTGTGCCACGTCGAACGGTTCCTCGGGCACCAGGGTCAGATGGGCACCCGCGGCGATCCCGGAGTTCAGCGCGATCCATCCGGCGTGGCGGCCCATCACCTCGACCAGCATCACCCGCTGATGGGATTCGGCGGTCGTGTGCAGGCGGTCGATGGCCTCGGTGGCGATCGACAGGGCGGTGTCGTGGCCGAATGTGACGTCGGTGCAGTCGATGTCGTTGTCGATCGTCTTCGGCACGCCGACCACCGGCACGCCCTCGTCGGCGAGCCAGCTCGCGGCGGTGAGGGTGCCTTCGCCGCCGATCGGGATCAGCGCCTCGATGCCGTTGTCGTCGAGGGTCTGCTGGATCCGGCCCAGGCCCGCGCGCAACACCTCGGGGTTGGTGCGCGCGGTGCCGAGCATGGTGCCGCCCTTGGTGAGCAGGCGGTCGGTGCGATCGTCGTTGTGGATACGGATCTTTCGATCCTCGAGTAGACCGCGCCAACCGTCCTCGAATCCGACGATGGCATCGCCGTAGCGTCCGTTCGCGGTGCGGACAACAGCCCGGATCACCGCGTTCAGACCTGGACAATCCCCGCCTCCGGTCAAGACTCCGATGCGCATGCTGTTCATCTTGCCGCACCGGCGCGGATCAGGAGCAGTGACCTCCGGCCAGCTCGGTCAGGTGCCCCGAGATCAACGTCGTCATCTTGTCGAGCATGGTCATGCCGTCGCTGAAACTGCCCGAATCCGGTTGCGCGGCGAAGGCGATCGCGATCCGGCCCGTGGGCGAATCGATCAGACCGAACTGGCGGACCAGGTATTTGCCACCATGGTCGGGGCCCCAACCGCCCTTGAACTCGGCGCTGCCGAACGCGCCGAGCCCCCAGTGGTGGCTCTCGATGATCTGCTGCATCAGCCCGACCACGCGCTCGCTCTGCGGTATGCACGGCAGCTGCGAGGCGAAGCGCACCTGGTCGGCCAGGGTCCATTCGGCCTGGCCGTAGATCGACGCGTCGGCGCGGGTGCGGGTCTTCGGCACGGTGGTGCTGGTGTCGCCGCCTTCGCGCAGCACATTCTGCACGGCCTGGGCCGCGTCGGCGCCGCCGCCGAGCGAGGCCCACAGGGTATCGGCGGCGCCGTTGTCCGAGGCGGTGATGGCGGCGGAGGCGTAGGACGAGTACGAGGGGCTGTTACGCAGCGCCGCGATAGCGAGCGGCACCTTGATCGTCGACCAAGCCGGACCGGTGGTCCAGGTTCCGAAGGTGACCATCTTCTCGCCGCCCACCGGCATGATCGCCAGCCCCGCGCTGCCGCGGAGTCCTTGCTGGAGCTCGGTGAAATCAGCCGCCAGACTGCCCGGTAGCGCGATGGAGAAAGTTCCGTTGTCGTCCGCGCCGGGATCCGCGACGGGAACCGTCGTGGTCGGGCTCGGTCGGGCGGCCTTCGGTTCTGCGCCGCAGCCTGCGGCAACGAGCACGACCGCGCCCAGCAACGCGGACAGCGCCACTCGGACGCGATGGCGTCGTTCATTGTTCAATATCTGAAGCATCTTCTTTTGTAAACTCCCCCGGGGCGTTCGGTGCTGGCGACCCGTACCGTTACCGTACTGCGACATATGCCGATCGCCCACTTCGGCCCCAACCGTCAGGTCAGACGGTGTTCTCCCGTATAGATATTCATCGTTTCGCCGCGCAGGAAGCCGATCAGGGTGAGGTCGGACTCGGCGGCCAGGTCGACGGCCAGCGAGCTCGGCGCCGACACCGCGGCCAGGATCGGGATTCCGGCCATCACCGCCTTCTGTGCCAGTTCGAACGAGGCGCGACTACTCACGACCAGCACCAGATCGTGGGCGGGCACCCGGTTCTCGCGCACCGCCCAGCCGATCACCTTGTCGACGGCGTTGTGCCTGCCGATGTCCTCGCGCAGCGCGTGCAGGGTGCCGTCGGCGGTGAACAGGCCCGCCGCGTGCAGTCCACCGGTGGCGTCGAACAACTTCTGCCCCGCGCGGAGCTGTTTCGGCAGGCCACCGAGGGTGTCGGTGCTGATCGACACCGAGTCGTGCGGGATCGGGAAGCGACTGTGCGTACGCACATCGTCCAGGGCGGACTTGCCGCAGAGCCCGCAGGCACCGGTGGTGAGGAAATTGCGGGTGTGGATGGGGACCGGGTTACGCAGGCGCAGGTCGAGAACGTTGTAGGTGTTGTGGCCTTCGCTGTCGGTGCCCGCGCAGTAGCGGGCCGTGACGATGTCGTCGGCCGCGCCGATGATGTCCTCACCGAACAGGAAGCCGTGGACGAGGTCGATGTCGTTGCCCGGAGTACGCATGGTGACGGTGAGCGATCGGCCGTCGACCCGGATTTCGAGTGGCTCCTCGACGGCGAGAGTGTCGGGTCGCTGAATCCGCCCGGCCGGCGAGAGGCGGGTCGTCTTGCGCCGTGCGGTAACTCTGCTCATCCCAGGACTCTGCTCACTGTGAAGGTGTCGGGTCAGTCGTCCTCGTCGTCGGCCGCCTTGTTGCGCGCCTTCACGATCTCGAGTGCCTTCTCGGCGGTGGCCTGGTCCGGGTAGGGGCCCATCCGGTCGCCGTACCAGCAGGCTTTGCCCTGTTCGGCCTTGTGGTGCTTGATGCAGTAGTACCACTCGTTGTCGTCAGCCATGTCGACAGTATGCAACGTTTCGCATACCGGCGTCTCCTCGGTGATCAACTCAGCGAGTCCCATCGAGTCGCCGGTCGCGGGGTGATCGAATCGACGACACGACGGCAGCCACCTACCTCCATCCGTGATCTCGACGGGGGAGAATCCGAACGAGACTCTGGATACCAGCGCTATCTTTCTCGACCCGCATTCTCGCGAAGGGAAGATCATGGCCGATGGTCCGCACACCACCTGGGATCCCGATCAGGGCCCGAGCGAAGCGGCCGATCGGGCGGCCGTACCGAAAGTCGAGCCCTACCGGCACCCGGCCGCCGGGTGGGGCGCGGCGATCTCGGTCGGCAACTTCATGGTCGGCAAGGAGCACCAGCCGTTGCTCGGTACCAAGGCCGTTCTGAAGATGAACCATCCGGCGCACGGATTCGACTGCCCCGGCTGCGCCTGGCCCGACGCGACCGACGGCACCACCCTGGATGTGTGCGAGAACGGCATCAAGCACGTCACCTGGGAGATGACGCACAAGCGGTGCACCCCAGAATTCTTCGCCGAGCACACCGTGACCGAGCTCGCCACCTGGAGTTCCTACGATCTCGAAGACCAGGGCAGGCTCACCGAGCCGATGGTCTACGACCCCGAGACCGACCACTACGTGCCGATCAGCTGGGCCGATGCGTTCGAGATGACCGGCAAGGCGCTGCGCGAGCTGGCCGATCCGAACGAGGCCTCGTTCTATACCTCCGGCCGGCTCGCCAACGAGGCCACCTTCCTCTACCAGTTGCTGGTGCGCGAATACGGCACCAACAACCTGCCCGACTGTTCCAACATGTGCCACGAGGCCAGTGGGCGTGGGCTGATGGCTTCGCTCGGTACCGGCAAGGGCACCTGTGACCTCGAGGACTGGGACAAGGCCGACGCGCTGTTCGTGATGGGCATCAATGCCGCGTCCAACGCCCCGCGCATGCTGACGGCGCTGGCCGCGGCCCACAAGCGCGGCGCCCAGGTGGTGCATGTCAATCCGCTGATCGAGGCGGCTTCGCGGAAAACGATCATCCCGCACGACTTTCTCGCGATGGCCACCTTCCACCCGACCGAGACCGGCACGCTCGATCTGCAGGTGCGCATCGGCGGCGACTTCGCGCTGCTGCGCGGTATGGCCAAGGCCGTGCTCGAGGAATCGGCGACCGATCCGAAGGCGCTCGATCGCGAGTTCATCGCCCGCTACACCAGCGGTTTCGACGACTACGTCCGCGAGGTCGAGGCGACCACCTGGGCTGATATCCAGACCCAGTCGGGACTGCGCGAGGACGAGGTTCGCCGGGCCGCGCGCATCTACTGCGACGCCGACCGCAGCATCGTCAGCTGGTGCCTGGGCATCACTCAGCACGAGCACGGCGTGGAGACGATCCGCGAGATCGTCAATCTGCTGCTCCTGCGCGGCAATCTGGGTCGCGAAGGCGCGGGCCCCTCGCCGGTGCGCGGGCACAGCAACGTGCAGGGCAATCGCACCTGCGGCATCGACAACAATCCCTCCGCCGAGTTCCTCGACCGGCTGGCCGAGGTCTGTGGGATCGAGGTGCCGCGGGCCAACGGCTACGACGTGGTCGCCACCATCGAGGCGATGCAGCGGGGCAAGCTGAAGTTCTTCATGAGCATGGGCGGCAACTTCGTCCAAGCCGCGCCCGACAGCGCCTACACCTTCGAGGCGTTCCAGAAGACCGACTTCACCGTCATGGTCTCCACCAAGCTCAACCGCAGCCACGTCGTGCACGGAAAGCGCGCACTGATCCTGCCCTGCCTCGCGCGCAGCGAACACGATCGTCAGCGCAGCGGCGCGCAGGTGGTGTCGATGGAGAACGGCATGGCCGTGGTGCACCAGTCCAAGGGCATGAAGAAGCCGGCGTCGCCGCATCTGCTGTCGGAGCCCGCGATCCTGGCCGGGATCGCCCGGGCCGCACTACCCGAGACGAAGACGCCGTGGGAGTTCTATGTCGAGGATTACGACCGCATCCGCGACACCATGTCCAAGGTCCTGGAGGGGTTCGAGGACTACAACCGGCGGGTGCGGCGCGAGCACGGCTTCCGGATCCGGCAGCCTGCGCGTGAGCTGATCTTCCTCACCCCGTCTGCCAAGGCCGAGTTCTCCGCGGCCACGTTGCCCGTCACCACCGACGCACCGGGGGTGCTCACCCTGGCGACGCAACGTTCACACGATCAGTGGAACACCACCATCTACGGCAACAACGATCGCTATCGCGGGGTGAAGAACCTGCGCACGTTGATCTTCATGAACGAACGCGACATGCGCGAGCGCGGCCTGCGGGAGTTCGACCAGGTCGACATCACCAGCACCGCACGCGACGGATCCACTCGGTCGCTCTACAAATACTCCGTCGTTCCCTACGACATTCCGGTGGGGTGCGCGGCCGGGTACATGCCGGAGATGAACGTGCTGTGCGCGATCGGCGACTACAGCACCGAGAGCGACCAGCCGATGATGAAGAGTGTGAAAGTGACTGTCACACCGTCGAACTGAGGGTGTGTGCCGCAGCGGCCCCGGGCGGGGCACACTGCGGCACGGTGTCAGTAGACGTAGACCACGGCGTTCTCGCCACCGCTGCAGGTGACGAGCTTGCCTTCCGGGGCGCAGTTCATCGTGTAGGTGCGACCGGTCACCGGGCTGGTCGCCACCACCGGTCGCGCACCGGTTCCGCCCTCGGCATAGGCCTGCCGGACCGCTTCGGCGAAACCACAGCTGGTGACCGCGCTACCGATGGCGACATTGCTGTAAGCGCCTGTGCCGGAACCGGATTCGCAGGGCTGTGCGCCGACCGGCAGGGTGACCGGTCCCGCCGAGGTGGTCGGGGCGGCGGTGGTCGCGCGCGGGGTGGTGCCCGCGGGTTGACCGGAACCGCCGGGCGCGATCGACGTCGGTGCGGCCGTGGTGGTTTCCTCGGGGGCCGCGGCCGACATCAGGCGCCAGCCGATCGCGCCGCCGATCGCGAGGACGACCACGGCGAGGAAACCGACAAGAGCCGGCAGCAGATAGGAGCGCTTGCGGCTCGAATCCTGGTGTGCCCAAGCCGGATCGGGTCCGTAGGCGGGATCGGGACCGTAGGCCGGGTCATTGCTGTAGGGGGTGTCGTAGGCCGGGTCACGGTAGGCGTGATCGCCGTAGGCACTGGGCGGTTCGTCGTAATTGGAGTACGCGTTCTCCTGACCCACATACTGCCGGGTCGCGGCCGACCGTGCCGGATCGTCGAAGTCCGCCGGGGCCTGATGCGCGCCGAAAGGCGCGGCACCGCCACGATATTGGTGCGTCGGCTGCGAGCGCTGCGGATCCGGGTCGTCGGCGGGGCCGCCGCCGTAGTGCTGGGTGGGCGCCGACCGTCGCACCTCGGCCGGGTCGTACTGTTCGGTCGCCGGACTGTACTGATCATCGGGCGCACCACCGTAATGCTGTGTGGCGGCGAAATGTTGGGGGTCGGCCGGGGCTTCGTACTGCTCGGTCGACGGCCCGAACACGGCCGGGTCGGCGTGGTCGTCGTCGAACCGGTCCGGACGGCCGTCGAATCCGACATCCGGCGTGTCACCGAAAGCCCCTGTGGGACCGGCGAACCGGTCCCGTGGCTCGTATCCCTCGCCACCGAACCGCTGCGTCGGAGCCGCGAGGGGGGCAGGCGGATGCGCGCGGGGCGGGCCGAATTCCGGCGCGGCGGCGGGAAAACGGGGGTCGGGGGTCGACGCCGGGGGGTTGTATTGCTCGGTCGGCGGCGTGTACGCGGCCGGAATGGGGTGTTCGCCGGAATAGCGCTGGGTCGGAGCCCCCCGGTGGGGGTCTCGGCCGGGCGGCTGGGGCGGGAGGAGGTGCGGGCCGGTGGGCGCCGGGTAGGGGGTGGCCGAGGCAGGCCGCGACGGCTGCAGCAGCGGCGCGGATGTCTCGCCCGGCTGGGCGCCGTCGTAGAGATGCGCGTCCGGGAAGGGTCGCATCCGAGGGAGGCCCTGGTCGGGGGTGTAGGCCGGTGGGGGCTCGGGGGCCGGTGGCGCCTCGGCGGAGGGCAGCGGAGTGAAGTGGGTGTCCGCGGGCCGGATTTCGGCGGGGCCGGTCGGCTGGATCACCGCGGGGATCGAGATCTCGCCCGTGCCCTCGACCGGAATGCGGCGAAAACCGGTGGTCTCCGCTGTCCCCCGGGCCTCGGGCGGGCGGATGATCAGTGTCGGCTGGGCGCCGGTCGCGCTCGACTGGCTGCGCGAGGTCTCGACGCCACCGGTCGCGGTCACCGCGCCGACCACGCGGAACTCTCCGGTCGGTGTCGGCGGCTGCTCCGCATCGTCGGGCTTTTCCGAGCCCGGCCCCGTGCGGGCGCCACCGCCGGAGCCCGCGGGGACGGCGCGATCGACTCCGGCCACGCCGGTCGGCGGGCCGGCCGCGACACCACGTCCCGCACCCGCGGCGAATCCGGCCGCGGCAGCGAATCCCCGCCCCGGACCGGTGGCCGAGCCCGGACCGGTGGGCGTGGCACCGGCCGCAGTGCCGACGGGCCCACGATGCGGCGCCTCCACCGGGTAACCGGGGGCCGCCTCACGGCCGACCCGAACCTGGCGAGCACCGGCGTTCGGCGCGAACGCCCCTGGTGGCGGGTACCCGGGCGCGCCCGCCTCCCGCACGGCCGAGGCCAGCGCTCGACGAGCGGCGACAGCCAGCGCACCGGCGCTCGCATAGCGGTCGGCCGGATCCTTGGCCATCCCGGTCGCGATGACGTCGTCGAGCGCGGTGGGGATCCCGTGCAGCATCACGCTCGGCTGGGGCGGGGCCTCGGACAGGTGCGCGCGGACCAGCACGCTCATGCTCGCGGCGGGGAAAGGCGAAGCGCCGGTAAGGCATTCGTGGAGAACACAGGCGAGCGAGTAGACGTCGGCGCGGTGCGAGATCGGGCCGACATCGAAGCGTTCCGGTGCCATGTAGATATAGGAGCCGACCGCCATTCCGGCCTGGGTCACCGCGCTGTCACCCTCGGTGTGCGCGATCCCGAAGTCGGCGAGGTAGGCGAAATCGGCGGGCGTGACCAGGATGTTGGCCGGCTTCACATCACGGTGCACCAGACCGCCCGCGTGCGCGGCGTCCAATGCGGCGGCGATCTGCTCGACCACGGCGACCGCACGATCCGGACTCATCGGCCCGCCCCCGCGCAGCACCGTCCGCAGATCGGTGCCGGGGACCAGTCGCATGTCGATGAACAGGACGCCGTCGATCACGCCCCAGTCGTGGATCGGGATGACGTGCGGTTCGGCCAGCTTGGCCGCGGCTTGGGATTCGCGACGGAACCGGACCTGGTAGGCCGGGTCCTGCGCGAACTCCTGGGCCAGCAACTTCAGGGCGACTACTCGATCTTTGCCGGTGTCGTAGGCCTCGTAGACCTCGCCCATCCCGCCCTTGCCCAGCATCGACCGCAACTCGTAGGGGCCGAATCTGCTCCCCGTCCGTGACCCAGGTGCCTGCACCAGCGTCCGCCTCCCACTTCTGGCAGGCCCGTGGACCTGCTTCTCAGTAGGAAGATTCTCCCGGTGTCACTACGCCGTGGTCAAACGCGAACACGATCGCGGCGGCGCGATCACGCAGGTCGAGCTTGCCGAATATGTGTCCGACGTGGCTTTTCACCGTAACTTCCGAGATGCCGAGTTCGGCGGCGATCTCGCTGTTGACCCGGCCGGAGCCGATCAATTCGAGCACTTCGTACTCGCGGGCGGTGAGTTCGCCGAGTCGGCGATCGCCGCGGGTACCGACCGGTTTCACTGTTCGGTAGGCCGTGAGGACCCGCCCGGTCACCGAGGGGTCCAGCCACGCGCCACCGCCCGCCACGGTGCGGACCGCGCGGATCAGATCCTCCGCGGGCGAATCCTTGAGCAGGAAGCCCGCGGCGCCCGCGCGCAACGCACCGGAAAGCAGTTGATCGTCGTCGAAGGTGGTGAGCACCAGCACCGGCGGGGCGTCGGCGCGGGCGCGCAGCAACCTGGTCGCATCGATGCCACCGACCCGTTTCATCCGCAGATCCATCAGCACCACGTCGGGTCGTTGCGCCGCGACGGCGGCCGCGACCTCGTCGCCGTCGGCGCACTCGTTGATGGTGAAGCCGTCGCGGCGGCGCAGGATCCGGCGCAATCCACCGCGCACGAGTTCCTGATCGTCGACCACGAGCACTGTCACCAGCTGCTCGATCGGCGAAGCGGTCGTCACGTGTCCTCCTGGGTTCTGTTCCAGAGCTTGCCCGGCAGCATGGTCGAGATGGCGGCGCACGAGCCCGTTTTGAGCGGGAATCCGACCCGCACGGTCCAGCCGTTGTCGTCGCTGCCCGCGGTGATCTTCCCACCGAGCAGTTCGGTGCGCTTGCGCATACCGCGCAATCCCATTCCGGTGTCACGCCGCGGCGCCGGGTCGAGCGCGAGTGGATTCGACACCGTCAGCGTCGCGGCCTCGGCGGTGACATCGAGGCGGACCGTGGCCGCGGTGCCGGGAGCGTGCTTGGTGACGTTGGCCAGTGATTCCTGGCCGATCCGGTACAGCGCGTGACCGATCGCGCCGGTCACCGTGGTCAGGTCGCCGGTGCGCCGGAAGTCGACCGCGAGTCCGGCGCGACGGAAGTCGCCGACGAGCTCCTCGATGTCGGCCGCGCCCGGCTCGGGTGTGAGTTGCGCCGGTCCCGCGTCGAGCATGCCGACGGTGCGTCGAATGTCGGCCATGGCTTGTCGGCCGAGCCGTTCGGCCTCCACGAGGGCCTCGACCGCCTCGGTGACGTCGTCGTCGGTCTGCAGTGCGCGCCGGGCGGCGGTCAGGTGCAGCAGGGTGATCGAGAGCGAATGGGCGATCACATCGTGCACTTCGCGGGCGATCCTGCGCCGTTCCTCGTCGGCGGCCTGTCCGGAGCGGATCACTTGGGTCTCACGCTCCTGATAGAGGAACCGGCGCTGGTACTGCAGCATCACCCCGACGAACATGCCGAGCAGGATGCCGAGGACGTACATCGGCAGGCCTTCCAGCCGCTGCCCACCCCAGTGCAGGTGGCCCGCGAGATCGAAGGCGACCAGTTGGGCGATGGCGAGCGCGCTGAACCCGATGGTGATGCCGCGCGGCGCGATGGCGGCCACCTCGCCGGCGACGATCACCAGCACGAACGGCGCGAAATCCGAGCTCACCGGTTGCAGCAGGAACAGCGCGCACGACGCCAGCCCACAGACCTTCAACAGCACCGGATGTGGCTTCACCCCGAAGATCGCGAACAGCGGCACCGGCAGGAAGGCGACGAACATCGCCAGCAGCGGCAGTGCGGTCGGGAAATAGGTGTGCCGCTGGATGACGGCGGCCGAGGTGGTGACCAGCATGGCCACGTCGGCGGCGACGATCACCCCGGGCGGATAGTCGAAGGGCAACAATTCGATGCGCTCGCGCACGGCGGCGACCAGCTGCGACACCCTCGCCGCAACCGCGAACCGCGGCCGACGGCTCGCCCGGCCCGGCGCCTTCGCGGGGATGGCGTGGCTCACATCCATGAGATAAGGCTAGTCGCCGCCTACCCGGCGAGCATCGTGCCGCGAACGGTACCGATCTCCTACCGCGGTAGGAGGAGAAGTCGGGTCCGCGGCACGACGATTCGGCCTGTCGGCGCCCGTAGCGTGTGATTCACCCGCTCACGGAAGGTGAAGCCCATGACCTGGACCGAACTGCACCATCGCACCGAGATCGTGCACACCGTGCTCGCCAGGGCCGCCCTCGACCCGACCGACCCGGCCCTGTTCGCCGACCTCCCCGAGCTCGACCGACTCTTCGGCGGCGCCGACGGACTGCTGCAGGCGCTGGCCAACCGTTGGGACAATCATCTCCACGTCAAACTCGAGCTGGCCGAGATCGACGGTCGCACTCCGATCCAGGCCTATCTCGAGCTGGCCGCCGAACAACCCGCCCTGCGTGCGGTTCTCGACGCCCGCCCGGTGATCGGGCAGACTACCCGCGACCGCGCACTCGCACGCTGAAACCCGAAACTCCCTGGGGGACAAGATATGCCCGACATCGAATCGCCACAGCAGCCGATGCTGGAGTTGACCCGGGTGGTCAAGCAGTATCGCGTCGGCGATCAGGAGGTGCGCGCACTCGACGAGGTGAGCTTGCGTATCGAAACAGGCCAGTTCACCTCGATCATCGGGCCGTCCGGCTCCGGCAAGAGCACCCTGCTGCACCTGCTCGGCGCGCTCGACCGCCCCGACGAGGGCTCGATCCGCTTCCGCGGGGCCGAGATCGGTGATCTCGACGAGGACAAGCAGGCCGCGTTCCGGCTCGAACAGGTCGGGTTCGTCTTCCAGTTCTTCAATCTGCTGCCCACGTTGTCGGCCTGGGAGAACGTGGCCGTGCCGAAACTGCTGGACGGCACCGGGCTGCGCAAGGCCAAGCCACGCGCGCTGGAGCTGCTCGACCTGGTCGGCCTCGGCGATCGGGCACAGCATCGACCGGCGGAACTGTCCGGTGGGCAGATGCAGCGCGTGGCGGTGGCGCGGGCGCTGATCATGGATCCGCCGCTGATCCTGGCCGACGAGCCGACCGGAAATCTCGACTCCAAGACCGGCGCCGCCATCCTCGCTCTGCTGGGAGACATTACGGCACAGGGTAATTCGGTTGTCATGGTCACTCACGACATGAATTCGATCGACTACTGCGACCGGGTGATCACCCTGCGTGACGGCCGGATCGGCGCCGACGAGCTGGCCGGCGCGCGGGTGGAAGCATGATCGCCGCGGCATGGGATCGATTGCGGCTGTTCAACTTCGGCGAGCTGCTGCGCCACCCCGGCCGCACCCTGATGTCCGGGGCGGTGATGGGAGTGTCGGCGGCGTTGATCGTGGCGGTGCTGAGCATCTCCGGCTCGGTCACCGGATCGGTCGACAAGCTCACCAAGGGCCTGGCGGGCACTGCCGAGCTCGAGATCACCGGAATCACCGACGCGGGTTTCGAACAGTCACTACTGCCCCGGATCGCCGCGACGCCCGGGGTGGCCACAGCGGTGCCGATGCTGCGCGCGACCTTGGGCGCAGGCCCCGATCGGGCACTGCTGATCGGGGCCGATCAGACGATCGGCGCGCTCGGTAGCGACCTGGCGGGGCCGATGTCGCAGTACACCACCAAGCTGATCGCCACGGAGCGCGGCGTGCTGGTCGGTGCGGCCATGGGCCTGCGCGAAGGCGACCCGATACCGATCGGAGCGGGCACCGCGAAGGTGGCCGCCGTTCTCGACTCCGAGGCGACCGACCGGCTCAACAGCGGCCACGTGGTGGCCGGGCCGCTGCCGCTGATCCAATTCCTCACCGACCGGGTCGGCAAGCTCGATTCGGTGCAGATCGTGGTGAAACCCGGCACCGACGTGGCCGCGCTGCGCACCGCGCTCACCGAGGCGGTGGACGGGCGTGCCGTGGTGGCCGAGCCGAGTCTGCGTACCGCGCAGGCCGGTGGCGCGATCCAGATCATGCGGTATTCGACACTGATGTCGTCGGCGGCGGCACTGATCGTGTCGGCCTTCCTGATCTACAACGCGATGAGTATGGCCGTGGCCCAACGCAGGCCGACCCTGTCGCTGTTGCGCGCGATCGGCGGAAAGCGCGCGCCGATGGTGCGCGATCTGCTCGTCGAGGCCGCGCTGCTCGGGCTGATCGGTGGGGCGATCGGCGCCGCGATCGGCGCGCTGATGGGGCGGTTCGCGATCGGCAGGCTGCCCGCCGCGATCGTGCAATCGGTCGAGGCGCGGACCGAATTCGAGGTCCCGAATTACGCGGTGCCCGTGGCGATCACCGCCTGTGTGGTGGCGACGGTGCTGGCGGCGTCGATCGCCGCCCGGCAGGTGTACAAGGTGGCCCCGGTCGAGGCGCTGGCCCCCGTCGAGGCCGGCGATGCCGCCGCCACCGGTTCGGTGCTGCGCTGGGCGGGGCTGGGCGGCGGGCTGCTTCTCGGCGCGGGGGCGGTCGTCGTCGCCTTCCTCGACCTCGGACGGCTCTCGCTGGCCGCGATCACGATGTCGTTCACCGCGACGGTGTTTCTGTGTTTCGCCGCCACCGGGCCGATCGTGCGCGGATCGGCGGTGATCGCCCGCTGGTTCGGCGCGCCGGGTGCGCTCGGGGCCACCTCGCTGGAACGCGCGCCGCGGCGCGTGTGGGCTACCGCGATGACGGTGATGATCGGGGTCGCGGCGGTGGTCGCCCTCGGTGGCGCGGCGGGCAACATGGTGAAGTCGGCGACCGATTCGTTCCAAAGTCTCGGCGAGACCGACCTCTACGTGAGCGCGAGCCCCGTCGAACAGTTCCCGACCGGCCCCGTGCTGCCCGACGGTCTGGCCGACCGCGTCGCGGCCGTGCCCGGTGTCGAACGGGTGAATCCCGGACAGATGGCTTTCGCGACGATCGGCAGTGGCCGGGTGATGCTGCAGGGTTATCCGCCGAGCACCTCCGACACCCGCCTCGGCGCGGTGGACCCGGCGGTGATCGACCGGATGGAGCGGCGCGAAGGGGTGGTCATCACCCGCGACGTGGCACGTTCGATGTCGCTGTCCGCCGGTGACGAGATCACCATGCCCACTCCGTCGGGTGAGCGTAGAACCGCGGTGCTGCAAGTGATCCCGTACTTCACCGCGGTCTCCGGCGTGGTGATGATGAATCTCGATCAGATGCGGGAGTGGTATCAGCGACCCGGCGAAACGATCCTGTCGATCCAGTACGCCTCCGGCGCCGACCCCGACGCGGTACAAGCCGCGGTCCGCGCGGTGGTCCCGCAGGAGATCCATGTCGACACCGGCGCCGACATGGTCGCCGCGATCTCCTCGAGCGTCCAGCAGGGTGCGGCGATGAGCAACATGATCCTGTGGATCGTGGTCCTGGTGGCGACGGTGGCACTGCTGAACACCCTGATGCTGTCGGTGCTGGAGCGACGCAGGGAACTGGGGGTGCTGCGGGCCATGGGCACCAACCGCAAGTTCCTCCTGCGCTCGGTGCTTGCCGAAGCCGCGGGCATCGGATTCATCGGCGCCGCCATCGGACTCGTCGTCGGCGTCACGGTGCAGTATCTGGCCACCGTGGCGATCGGCCACGCGATGACCATCGACATCCTCTACCGCCCGAGCCCCCTGATCGCCATCTACGGGATGGTCGCGCTGGGTCTCGCGTTGCTGGGATCGATCCCGCCTGCCCTGCGCGCGGCCAGGATGCCGATCGTCGCTGCGCTGGCCGTCGACTGATATCGGTCGCTGCGGTAGCGACCGTCGGCTGATGTCGGGTCGCGACCGGGCGGCCGTCGACTGATGTCGGTCACGGTCGAGCTGGCCGTCAGCTGACGGTGGTCGCGGCCGGGGCTGGCCGTGAGCTGATGTCGGTCGCGGCCGGGCCGGCAGACAACTGACGTCGGTCGCTGCGGTGGCCGACCGTCGGCTGATGTCGGGTCGCGACCGGGGAGGCCGTCAACTGATGTCGGTCACGGTCGAGCTGGCCGTCAGCTGACGGTAGTCGCGGCCGGGGATGGCCGTCAGCTGACGTCGGTCACGGCCGGGCCGGCCAGCAACTGACGTCGGTCACGGCAGGGCTGGCCGTCAGCTGACGGTGGTCGCGGCCGGGGATGGCCGTCAGCTGACGTCGGTCACGGCCGGGCCGGCAGGCAACTGACGTCGGTCGCGGCTGCGTCGGGCAATTCTGCCCGGCGCAGCGGCGGCGACAGGTCGACCGCCGCGGCGTCAGCCGTAAACCGCATCGGCGGCGCGCGCTCGTCCGACGGTGACCGGGCTCGTCCGACGGTCGTCCCATGGTGACCGCTCGTCCGGCGCTGTGGCAACGAGCGACTGGCATGGGCACGACCGGAGCAGTCATGAGCGGGTCACCCTCGTACCGCCTGGCGCGGGGAGACGCTCAGACGCTCTCGGTCAGAGAGGCACGTCTACCCACCACGCGATGACCTCGTCCTGCGCGGAGGGACGCGGGGCGCCGCCGGTACCGCTACTACCGCGGCGACTCACCACGACGAGGTAATTCGCGCGCTCGGAGTCGTCGGGGAAGCTCATCGTCTGATGTGCGGTCTGCACGCGAGTGCTCGCCGGATCCTGAACCGTCCACCGCTGCAGCCAGTACGGCACTCCGTCCTTGTCCCCCGCGTACCGCACCGTGGCGGGTAGCGCCTCCGACACCGACCGCGCCTGACTCGCGCTCGCGTACTCCAGGACCAGGTAGCTCACCGCTCCCGGCTGATTGTCGGCCCGCTCGCACTGCCACCCGCTGGTGATCGGAGTCCACTGCAGCGCAGGCTCTTTCCACGCCAGCTCGCTGACATCGCGCACCCCCCTGCACCGTGCGCCCCGATACCCCACCCCATCACTCATCTCCCCCTGCGGCACCAGGGTCGGAAAGACTCGCCGACTCTCCCCGAACGAATCCGCGACCTCCGCCACCGAATTCGACGGCCCGCTCGCGCCACTCGCCACCTCGGGCTCGTCGTCGTCCCCCGGCAACACCACCACAACCAACGCGACCACCAACGCCACCAGCACCACGACCAAAGCCACCAACAGAACCCACCCGAACCGCTGCATCCCCGACACCCGCCGGGGCACCGGCCAGTACCCACGATGCGGCACCGCCCAAGGCCCCCGCGGTCCGGGCCGCACCCCACCGTGCTGCGCCCCCGCGCCACCCGGCACAACAGCACCACCAGGCTGCCCCGCCGCGACCGACCGCCCCACCTCAGCTTGCTGACCCGCGGCGCCTAGCTGACCCGCGATGCCGAGCTGACCTGCGGCGCCTAAATGACCCACAGCACCCGGCTGACCCATAGCACCAGCCTGACCCGCAGCGCTCGACTGACCCGCAGCGCTGGCCTGGTTCGCAGCGCTCGGCTGACCCACATCACCTGCTCGACCCGCAGCGCTCGGCTCACCCCCAGCACCCGACTGCCCCACAACACCAGCCTGACCCGCAGCGCTCGACTGACCTACGGCACCCGACTGACCCACAACACCCGCGTGACCAGCAGCGCTCTGCGCCGCGCCGTCCTGCTGTCCCGCCTGGCTGGACTGCCCTGCGACCTCGTCCGACGCCACAGGCCCCGCTGGGGCCGCCTTCGACGCCCCCGCGATCGACGTCACCGTGGTCAAGGCCGCGGCGTTCGCCGCATCCAGCTCGCCCGCGTCGCCCATAGGCACCACATCGGTCGACGCGGTAGCTGAGACCTCGCCGGAATCCGTGCCGACGGGCGCCCGCGAATCGTCCGGCCGAGCACCTGTGGACAACGGCTTGTCGAGAGATATCGCACTGGAGGGGATTGCGGAATCGCCGCCGGGTGCCGGAATCGCCGCTTCGCCGTGTTCCCCATGGGCCCTTCGACCGCCGGCCGAGGACGGCAGGTCGGTTGGTGCCACCGCCGCTGACGAAGCAGCAGGCGGGGCCGCGGCGGGCTGGGGCGCACCGGGCGGAGATTGCCGCATATTCGGCTGTGCGGCAACGGGACCCGCTGCCGGACGCTGAACCACTTCCCCGGGCGGCACCGCAACGCTGGGCGCAGCCGGTCGCTGTCCCGCCGGCGGGACAGCCCCGAGCGGCGGAGGCGGCGCCTGCCATTGGGGTTGTGGAGCAGGCGGCGCGGGTGACGCCTGGTAGCCGGGCGCCATCATGCCCGGCTGTGCGAAGGGCGCGGCCGGACCTTGCTGCGGAGCAGGCGGGTAGTAGACGGGCGGCGAGTTGGCGGGTGGGCGCGGCAGTACCGGTGGGGTTTTGGAGGTCAACGCCTGGCGGGCAGCCGTGGCGAAGGCCACGCAGGAATCGAACCGGGCCGCCGGATGTTTCGCCATCGCGGCGGCGAGGACGGCGTCCATCATCGGCGGTAGACCCGCGCGGCGCAGCGCCAGGGGTGGGGGCGCGGCGTAGAGGGTTCCGCGGATGATCTCGTTCGGGTCGGCGGAGTCGAAGGGGGCAGACCCGGTGAACATCCAGTACAGCGAACACGCGAGCGAGTACTGATCGGAGCGGTGGTCGAGTTCGGCACCGGTCATCTGCTCCGGCGACGCGTAAGCCAGTGTCGCGGTGAACATTCCCTGCTGGGTGAGATGGGTGGAGTCGGCGCGCAGGCGGGCGATGCCGAAGTCGGTGAGGAAGACCCGCTCGCCCGCGCCGCCGGTGGAGCGGGCCAGCAAGATGTTGGCGGGCTTCACATCTCGGTGCAGCACTCCCCTGCCGTGCGCGTAGTCCAACGCGTCGGCGACCCCCTCGATGATCTGTACGGCCCGCTCGGGCGGCAGTGCCATCGGGTCGACGGTCGCGGCGTCGATCCCGTCGACGTACTGCATGCTGATCCAGAGTTGTTCACCCTCGGTCCCCCGGTCGAAGACGGTGACGATGCCGGGGTGATCGAGTCCGGCGGCGAGATCGGCCTCGCGTTCGAATCGCGCGCGAATTCGCTCGTCGGCGAACAGGTCCCGATTGAGCAGCTTGAGCGCGGTCAGCCGGTCCAAGCGCGGATGCCGGGCCAGATACACCGTGCCCATGCCGCCCTGGCCCAACATCGCCTCGATGGTGAACCCGGCGAACACCTCACCGATGTCGTGCACTGCTACCCCCTTCCGACCGTGTGACCACGCTCATTCGAATTCTCGCCGAAAATCGGTGAAACTTGCTGACACCGCGTCCGGTAGTGCCGGACGCGCTCGACTAGAAGTTTGCACCGCCGAAGCACGCACGCACTGGGTGGTGGGGAGGATTCGGTGGTGAAGTCGACCGGAACGGCGGCTGCCTGTCGCAGGCTGCTGCTCTGTGGGGTGCTGGCAACGGCCGCGCTGTCCACCTCGTGTGCCATGCCCGGCACCCCGACGGCGGTGAGCGCGCCCACGGTCACCGTCAACAGCGACGACGCCTGGAATCCGGGACTGTCCATCGTGCTGCCCGATTCGCTGGCCGCGGAATTCACCCAGCTGCAGTCGAAGCTTCCCGGACAGGTCGGCATGGCCTTGATGCCGGTCGGTGGCGACCGGATGACGATCTACGGAGACTGGACCACCGGCATCGCCTGGTCCACGATGAAGATCCCGCTGGCGGTCGCCGCGTTGCGCCACGATCAGGACCAGTCGATCTTCGAGATGGCGCAGGCCGCGATCACGGTGTCGGACAACGACGCCGCCGAAGGCCTGTGGGAATCTCTGGGTGACGCACCGGAAGCCGCCGACGCCGTGCAGCAGGTCCTCGACGAGGCGGGCGACGCGGCCACCGGCAAGTCGGGCACCCGGACCGAACTCGACGGCACCTCCTTCGGTGGCACCGAATGGTCGCTGGCCAACCAGGTGCGCTTCGCGTCGCGGTTGCCGTGCCTGCCGCAGTCCGAGGTCGTCACCGCGTTGATGGGCGAGATCACCGAGGATCAGGGCTGGGGTCTCGGCCTGCTCGACAACACCGAGTTCAAGGGCGGCTGGGGCCCCGACGACGTCACCGGGATCTACACCGTGCGCCAGTTCGGTCTGGTACCCGTCGGCAGCGGTCGTCTCGCGATAGCGCTTGCGGCGCAGGCCGATTCGGGATCCTTCGACGACACCACCGCGCTGCTCGACCGGATGGCGCTGCTGCTGGCCCGACACCTGCCGGAACTGCGCGGCGGGGTCTGCCCGCGCTGAGCGCCCCGGCTCAGCCGGGAACGACCAGGCCGGATTCATACGCCAGCACCACCGCTTGGGCGCGGTCGCGCAGCCCGAGCTTCGAGAACACCTTGGAGACATGGGTTTTCACGGTCTGTTCGGCCACGAACAGCGCGGCGGCGATCTCGGTGTTGGACAACCCCTTGGCCACCAACTCGAGAACTTCGCGTTCGCGCGGGGTCAGCGTCCCGAGCGCGGGAGCCGGGGCCACGCGCACCGTATTGCGCCTGCGGGTGACGTCGGCGATGAGCCTGCGGGTGATGGTCGGTGCGAGCAGCGCCTCACCATCGGCGACCACCCGCACCGCGCGCACCAGCTCCTCGGCGGGCGCGTCCTTGAGCAGGAACCCGCTCGCACCGATACTCAGCGCCTCGTAGACGTAGTCGTCGATGTCGAAGGTGGTGAGCATGAGCACCCGCACGGGCGGGTCGAAGTTCGCGGTCAGGATCGCGCGAGCGGCGTCGAGGCCGTTCATCTGCGGCATCCGCACATCCATCAGCACCACATCGGGACGCAGCCGCTTGGCCTCGGCCACCGCCACTTTGCCGTCAGGTGCGTCGCCGACGACGCTGATGTCGGTCTGCGCGCCCAACAGGGCACCGAAACCCTGGCGCACCATCGCCTGGTCGTCGGCGATCAACACGGTAATAGCCACCCGACCACCTTAGTAGGCACAGACGCGAAGCGGTCCCCGGTCTTTCACACACCGCGCCTAGTGGGTGGGCAGCTTCACCGCGACCTCGAATCCGCCGGTGTGGGTGGGCCCCGCGTGGAGTTCGCCGCCGACCGCGACGACGCGAGTACGCATCCCGTCGATGCCGTGGCCACCGCCCGCACCGGGGTGCGCCACCGTGGCCGTCGCGGCGTTGTGCACGCTCACGCTCACCACGCCGGGGTCGACTGCCACCGCGACCTGCACCGCCGCACCCGGCGCGTGCCGCGCGCAGTTGGCCATCGACTCCTGCACCACGCGATAGACGACCAGCCCGGTCGTCTCCGGCACCGCATCCAGGTCCCCGGTCACCGTCCAGTCGACCGGCAGACCCGCCCGCAGGGCCGACGCGCACAGGGCAGGCACGTCCGCGGCGCGCGGCTGCGGCGCGTGTTCGGGCAACTGGCCGTCGCTGCGCAAGACCCCGAGCAGGCCCCGGATCTCGTTGAGCGCGGTGCGAGCGGTGGCGCCGATGGATTCGAACTCGGCGCGCGAGGCCGAGTCGAGGTCGTCGATCCGGTACGGCGCGGTTTGAGCCTGCACCACCACCATGGACATGTGGTGGGCCACCACATCGTGCAGGTCACGGGCGATCCGCGCCTTCTCCTCGAGGATCGCCCTGCGCGCGCGCTCGAGTTCGGTCACCTCTTCCTGCCGCTCGAGCTTGCGCCGCGAGGTCAGCAGAAT
Organism: Nocardia sp. NPDC058633; assembly: GCF_042717045.1. NCBI lineage: Bacteria > Bacillati > Actinomycetota > Actinomycetes > Mycobacteriales > Nocardiaceae > Nocardia > Nocardia sp. NPDC058633. Next base: position 377,079 of record NZ_JBHXRA010000001.1, on the reverse strand, counting down.
CCGCACGAGGTAACCGAACAGCGCCAGCGCACCGAACCCCATCGCCCAGCCCCACAGCGGACCGGTCTCCGAGCCGGGCATGGTCGTGGCGAACAGCATCGAGGTGGCCGCCCAGGCGACGACCACGATCGGCACCGAGGCCCGCAACGCCACCGCGAACAACAGCACGAACAGCACGATGACGTGCACGACCTGGAAGGGCAGGTCGTTGTCCGCGCTCGGCTGCATGCCGATCGAGAACAGCAGCGCGGCCCCCGCGGAGATCGCCCAACCCAGCGCCGGGTTGACCCGCACGAACAGAATCGGGAAAGCGGCCAGCGCCGACAGCAGCGGCGCGACGACAGGCGAGACCCCGTGGGTCACGAACAGCGTGGGCCAGGCGATGCTGTACAAAATCAGCGCGACCAGCACCGTTGCGAGATCGAACCAGGTGCGCGCGGGTACTCGTCGCGCAGCGGGGCGCAGTGGTGCGGTCATGACAGTGAGCCTACGAACCGTCCGGTCAGCGGACCTCATACCCCCGGACCGAATACGACCCCCTACCCTGGTGTGACCCCGGCGCCGGGTCTGCCACCCGAGCGCCCCGATAAACCCGTCCGCAGCGGGATGTCCGCCGCGAGACCCGCTCCTACTGTCGGAGGCCATGAACACCCCGCTTCGCCCGGTACCCGCCGCCGCCCCGGCCCGTACCGCAGATTCCGCCGCCTCCGCGCCCGCCCAGCACCGTCGTCGCAGCGGTGTGGCCGTGTGCACGGCCGGGTTGGCCATGGCCGCCGCTGTGGTCATGTCGGCACCGGGCGCCATGGGCACCACCCCGGACGGCACCGAGAACCTCGCGGCCGCCGCCGCGGTGCGCGCGCTCACCGACGACAGCCCCGACGCCACCGCGCTCATCCCTCGCGACTTCGGCTACAAGTTCGGCTACGACCCGGTGCAGCACGACGGCCTGCTGGTGAACCCGAACGGCGGCTGCTCCTCGCCGGTGACGTTGCCCGCCGAGTTCGAGTCGGCCTGCAAGGCCCACGACCTCGGCTACGACGTACTGCGCTATGCCGAGCGGATCGACGAACCGCTCGGCGCGTGGGCACGGCGCTCGGTGGACGCGGCACTGAACCGGCGCATCCACGCGTCCTGCGAGCTGCGCGACGACGAGTTCTCCCGCGCGCGCTGCGCCGTGATGGCCGATATCGCGTTCACCGCCGTGGACGTGAATTCGCGTCGCCAGGAGTACGGCGCACCGGTGGTCGAGAACGTTTTCGCGCAGACCGACCCGGCCGACCGCCCCAACCTCTGGCCGCTCGCCCGCACGGTTCTCGGCTTGTTCGCGGTGACGGCGGCCTCGGCCGTGATCATCGACGCGCTGCGCAAGTTCCGCCGCCGCTTCGCGTAGGCACGCGCGGGCTTCCCGGGCGCGCCCGGGTTGCCGAAAACTAGAACATGTTTTAGTTTTCACGCATGTCTCTAGTCATCGACGAAACGATCGAGATCGACGCTCCCGCCGCGAAGGTGTGGGAGGTGCTCACAGATTTCGACCGCTACGGCGAGTGGAACACCTTCTGCTACGAGGCGTCGAGCACGCTGGAACCGGGCTCGCCCATCGACATGCGGGTGCAACTGGGCGGCAAACGCCGGCCCCAGCGCGAATGGATCCGCACCCACACCCCCGGGGTCGAGTTCAGTTACACGATGAAGCCGGTGCCGCTGGGCGCACTGCACAGCCTGCGCTCGCACACCGTCGTTGCGCTCGGCCCCGATCGCACCCGCTACGAGTCCCGCTTCACCCTCGCCGGTTGGCTGAGCCCCGTGGTGAACCTGGCACTCGGCAAGCACCTGCGCGCGGGCTTCGGCGCGATGACGCGAGGGGTTGCCGACCGGGCTGCGGTCTGAGGTCGGACGGCACAGGTTCGGAGCAACCGCGCTGACCGCACACTATCGACACGAACGGTCCCGATTCCGACCGTTTCGTCGAAGAGTGAGCGCTGAGCGCGGTGAACACCACTGGACCGAACACGAAGGGCGGGGCACACCAGGCCTTTCGGCCCGGCGCGCCCCGCAGTTCTCAGACGGCGCTCGGCGTCGGCAGCGCACCGCGCGCCACCTCGTAGGCCGCGCCGACCCGGTACAGGCGGTCGTCGGCCAGGGCGGGCGCCATGATCTGCAGGCCCACCGGCAGGTTGTCGTCGGCCGACAGACCCGACGGGACCGACATGCCGGGGTGGCCCGCCAGGTTGGTCGGCAGGGTGCACAGATCCGACAGGTACATGGCCAGCGGGTCGTCGACCTTCTCGCCCAGCTTCCACGGGGTGAACGGGCTGGTCGGCGAGACGAGCACGTCGACCTGTTCGTAGGCGGCGTCGAAGTCGCGCGCGATCATCGTGCGGACCTTGAGCGCTTGGCCGTAGTAGGCGTCGTAGTAGCCCGCCGACAGCGCGTAGGTGCCGATCATGATGCGGCGCTTGACCTCCGGGCCGAAGCCGGCTTCGCGGGTCGACGACATCACCTGGTCGGCACTGTGGCTGCCGTCGTCACCGACGCGCAGGCCGTAGCGCATGGCATCGAAGCGCGCGAGGTTCGACGACACCTCCGACGGCATCACCAGGTAGTACGAGGACAGCGCGTACTCGAAGCTCGGGCACGACACCTCGATCACCTCGGCGCCCAGTTCCTTCAGCACCGCGACCGCGGCGTCGAAGGAGGCGAGCACGCCGGATTGGTAGCTGTCGGAATGCAATTCGCGCACCACACCCACGCGCACGCCGGTCAGATCACCGTTGGCGCCCTGACGCGCGGCCTCGACGACGGGCGCCACCGGCACGTCACGTGAGGTGGAGTCGCGCGGGTCGTGCCCGGCGATCACCTCGTGCAGAAGTGCGGTGTCGAGCACCGTGCGACCACACGGACCGCCCTGATCCAGCGACGACGCGCACGCGATCAGGCCGTAGCGGGAGACGGTGCCGTAGGTGGGCTTCACGCCGACCGTCGCGGTGACCGCGGCGGGCTGACGAATCGAACCGCCGGTATCGGTGCCGATGGCCAGCGGCGCCTGGAACGAGGCCAGCGCCGCGGCCGATCCGCCACCGGAACCGCCGGGGATCCGGGTGGTGTCCCACGGGTTGCGCGTGGGGCCGTAGGCGGAGTTCTCGGTGGAGGAGCCCATCGCGAACTCGTCCATGTTGGTCTTGCCGAGAATCGGGATGCCCGCGGCGCGCAGCCGCGCGGTGACCGTCGCGTCGTACGGCGACATCCAGCCCTCGAGAATCTTCGAGGCACAGGTGGTGGGCATGTCGGTGGTGGTGAAAACATCCTTGAGCGCCAACGGGACTCCCGCCAGCGGCGAGGCGGGGGAATCACCCGCGGCCAGCGCGGCGTCGACGACGGCGGCGGTGGCGAGGGCTTGTTCACCCGCGACGTGGAGGAAGGCGTTGAGCTCGCCGTCGACCTTGCCGATGCGATCCAGATGCGCCTGGGTGACCTCGGTGGAGGACACCTCCCCGCCGTGGATCTTGCTCGCCAGCTCGGCAGCCGACAGCTGGGTCAACTCGCTCATGCGCCCTCTCCAAGGATCTGCGGGACCAGGAAACGCTGTTCTTCCACGGCGGGCGCCTGGTCCAGCGCCTGCTCGGGGGTGAGGCCGGGGACGACCACATCGGGCCTGGTCACATTGGTCGTCGGGTTCGGCGACGCGGTGGCGGGGACATCGGCGGCGACCTCGGTGATGGTCTGCACGTGGCTGAGGATCGAGTCCAGCTGACCGGCGAACTGGTCGAGTTCGGCGTCGGTCAACGCCAGCCGGGACAGCCGGGCGAGGTGAGCGACCTCGTCGCGGGAGATTGCGGGCACCGCGGGACCCCTTTCGGCTTCGGTGGGCAGTAGTCGGTACAGCCTAATTGGCACAGCCGCGTGGCAATCCACAGCCCCGGGCATGGCCGCGGCGCGGGCGCAGGTGCGCCGAATCGACCGGTTCGCTCGGTTGCGACGCGCCCGCCCCACACGACGGACGCACCCGCCTCGCACGAAAGTTCGCCCATGTCACGCCGGCGGGGTCATACTTCGGGTCGAGAACCCGCGTTGAGGGGTGTAAGTATTGCTTCACCGGGTATTCGTCTCGAACAACCCCGGCGGCAAGGGAAAGGAACGCACGTGTCATACCTGCTCCGCGTGCAACTTCCGGATCGACCGGGAAGCCTCGGCTCCCTCGCACTCGCCCTCGGCGGGGTCGGCGCGGACATACTCTCACTCGATGTCGTGGAACGCGGCGCCGGTTTCGCGATCGACGATCTCGTCGTCGAAGTCCCCACGGGCGCACTGCCCGACACCCTCATCACCGCCGCGGAGTCGGTGCGCGACGTGAGCGTCGATTCCATCCGCCCGTACTCCGGCGTGCTCGACACCCACCGCGAGCTCGAGCTGATCGACCAGGTCGCCAGCGCGCGCGACGACCGCCTCCAGGTTCTCGTCGACGGTTGCCCCCGCGTGCTGCGGGTCGGTTGGTCCACGATCATCGGGATGGGCCCGGCGGGCGCCTACCGCATCGTCGGCAGCCCGAGCGCCCCTGAGACACAAGCGGGTTCAGCTCCGTGGATGCCCATCGAGAAGCCGATGTGGCTCGACGGCGAGGCCGACTGGGTGCCGGAGATCTGGCGCGACATGGACACCAAACTCGCCGCCGCGCCCCTGGGCAACACCGGCAGAGCACTGCTCCTCGGCCGCCCCGGTGGGCCCGACTTCCGCCCGTCGGAGGTGGCGCGGCTCGGCTACCTCGCCGGCATCGTCGCCACCGTGCTGAACTGATCGGGTCAGCGCAGCGCGAGTCGCATGACGAACAGTTGCAGCCCGTCGTGGGTGGCCCAATCGCGTTCGGGGACCGGGACGAAACCGAGCCGCTCATAGATGCGGTGGGCATCGACCATCGAGAACATGGTGGTCAGCACGACCGCTTCGCACTCGCCTGATCTCGCCTCGTCGACGACGGCGCGGACCAGTGCGGTGCCGACCCCGAGCCCGCGTGCCTGCTTCGACACCGCGAGCATGCGGAACTCGAGTTCGCCGGGCCGCGCGATCTCCGCGTACGGCGTCCCGGGCCTGGCGACGGTCAACGAGCCGACCACCCGACCCTCGTGCTCCGCTACGAGAACCTCGGACTCGGCCGCCCGATGCGCGACGTCGGCGAGTTCGCGCACGTAGCCGTCCCCCGAGGTGACGTAGCCGTCGCCCACGTACACATCGACGGTCAGGGCGGCGACGGCGTCGTAGTCGTCGGGGTGGGCGGGACGGATCAGGAGTCCGGTGGTCCGATTGTCAGTGCCGTGCATTCTGAAATAGTCCCATCAGGACACTTGTGAGCTTCGACTCACCCGGGCCCGGGTAGGTCGGTGAGGTGTGCTCAGGAGCCGAGGTAGGGGCGCAGGCCCGGGTGGTCGGCGTGCCAGTTGTCGGGGTTGTGGGGCGGGTAGACGATGGCGAGCTGGTCGCCGGGGGCGGGCCAGTGGGCGGCGTCCCAGGCGAAGCGACGGTAGACGACCTTGCCGGTGACCGAAGGGCCGGTGACGGTGCCGGTGATCGTCACGTAGTGCTCACCGCTCATCGCGGGCAGCGGGCTGACCCCGGTCACGGAGAGCGACCCGTGCTCGAGGTGGGCTTTGCCTCGCCCGGTCCGCGCGGCGACGACGGCACCGATCGTCACCGCGAGCATCGTCACCAGCGCTACCGCCATCACCACTTCGAGCATGCGCCCATGCTATGCGCACCCTCGACCCCACCGCGGCCGTGCGCGAGCGGCGGCGCACCCCCGCCCGTCACACCCCGATCACAGCGGCGTGAGCTCGCTGACGCCCCGCGACCGGCGCAGTTGCCACACGGCGGTACGTGTGCGCTGGGAGCGGCCGTTGCCGCGGTCGATCAGGGCGCGGTCGGCAGTGGTGTAGATCAGTTGTGCGCCACGGGCATTGGTCTCCGGGTTCTGGAACAGCTGGACGAGTCGGTCGGTCTCCTCGACCGGCAGACCGGCGCCGAGGTCGTCGACCGCCAGCACCTGTCCGGTGTCGAGGGCTTCCAGCATGGCGGGCAGTACCCGCAGCAGCGAGCGGGTGGCGGTGGACTCGTCGGCCAGTTCGAACGGCACGTCGATGCCCTCGTGGACCACGCTCAGCCCGGCTCCGCGACGGTCCACCATTCGCCGGTACAGCGCGTCACGGGCCGCACGCAGGGTGCTCAGTTCACGGTCCACCAGGATCTGCTCGGGGTGGTCGAGATGACCTGCCAACGCAGCGATTTCGGCATCGAGGTCGCGCAGGTAGTCCGCGTACATCGGATCGTGTTCGGCGACGAGAAGGTCCTCGATCCCCAGATCCGCGGTGCGCAGCAACATCAGCAGGCGCGCGGCATTGTCGGGCGACCGGGAGATGTGGCTGCCGAGATCGTGGGCGAGCGCGTCGGCGTCGACATCGCCCTGCTGCACAGTCAGATTCGCCGCGAACCATCGATAGGCGGGTACCAGCGCCTCGGCGTACATCTGTCCGGCCAGACTCAACAGCAGGGCGTTCGGCCGCACCAACGGCACCAACGCCGCCACCCCGTAGCGAGCCGCCTCGAACATCGGCCCGATCTTGACCTCGTCACCAGTGCGTTCGAAGACGATCCGCTTGCGCGAGCGCGGATGCGTGTACAGCCACTCCGCGACCACGTCGGCGTTGTCGAGCCGGAAGCCGTAGGTGTAGGGCACACCCTCGGCGACGAAGCCGGCGACGAATTCCGTTGGGCGGTCGGCGAACCCGAGATGTGGTCGCCGTACCGGACCCGCATAGGGATCCCACCCGCTCACCGAATTCAGCACGGCATCGCGCATCTGCCCGAGCGCGTCGATCAAGCTCGTCTTCCCGGCGGCCGCCACCCCGTGCACGGCGGTGACCGGCACCGCCAACGGCCCGGCCCCCTTGGTCAGGCGCAGTTGCTGAGCCTGCGCCAGCGATCCGTGGTTGGTCACCTGAAAACTGCGCAGCAAGGGTCCGCCTCTCCGAGATTCTTCGCAAGACTAGGGGACGGCGAACCCCGCCGACGCGGCAGGCCGATGCGCCGGTCCGGAATCGTCGGTCGGATCAGTGGGGCGGTCGACGGCGCAGCAGGACCCGCCGTGCAGGGTTTCGGCGGCCTCGTCCTCGGTCGCCCGGTACGAGTGGGCGCACTCGACCGCCGGGCGCCGAGGTACCCGAGCCCCGCTCGGAAGGTAGCGACTACCCGGGCGTGTTCGGTGCGAACGCACTAAGGTGCTGGGCACTGCGGTCGGTTGGTCGCGGGGTCAGCGTTCGGCGACGAGGATGGGTGCGCGTGATGGCGGTTCGGATAGTGGTTCGCGGAGCGGTCGTTGCCGCGGTGACAGCGGGATCGCTCATTCCCGCGGCGCTGGTCGGCGCTCCGAGCGCGATGGCCGATCCGTGCCCGAACGGCACCGCGCGGGTGTTCCTCGGCAACTCGACCAACTCGTGTCAGGGTGCGGGGTCGGTGTCCTATACCGAGGCCCCGGTGTCGAAGGTGTGCTCGATGGCCGGCACCGATGTGACGGTCGAGATCCAGACCAACATCAAGAAGCGGCCGCTGCGCACCCAGGAGATCAGCAACGGGCAGTGCGCGGCGTTCGACATGAAGACCCAGATCGGCAACACGGTCACCGTCACCCCGAGCTGAGTCGAACGCCTCAGTCTTCGACGTCCGGCCCGGTCGGCTCCTCGACCGGTTCGACTCGGACGGCGTCGGGCCCACCCTCGAGCAACGATCGGAAACCGTCTTCGTCCAGGATCGGGACGCCCAGTTCTTCCGCTTTGGCAGCTTTGGAACCGGGGGCTTCGCCGATGACGACGAACGCCGTCTTCTTCGAGACCGAACCTGCGGCCTTGCCGCCGCGCACCAGGATCGCCTCCTTCGCGCCGTCGCGGGTGAAGCTCTGCAGTGAACCGGTGACGACGATCGACAGGCCCTCGAGGTTGCGTTCGATCGAGGCGTCGCGCTCGTCGGCCATCCGCACGCCCGCCGCACGCCACTTGTCGACGATGGCGCGGTGCCACTCGACGGTGAACCATTCGACGACCGCGGCGGCAATGGTGGGGCCGACGCCACCGGTGGCCGAGAGTTCTTCTCCGCTCGCGGATTCGATGCGTTCGAGACTGGCGAATTCGGCGGCCAACGCACGGGCCGCGGTCGGGCCGACGTGGCGGATGGACAGTGCGACGAGCACCCGCCACAGCGCAGTGTCCTTGGCCGCGTCGAGGTTTTCGAGCAGGCGGGCGCCGTTGGCCGAGAGCGCGCCGTCCTGTTTGGTGAACAACGGCACGCCGAGTAGCGATTGCTCGTCGAGGCCGAACAGGTCGCCTTCGTCGGTGATCGCACCCGAGGTGAGCAGGGCGTTGGCGGCTTCGTAGCCGAGGGCTTCGATGTCGAACGCGCCGCGGCCCGCCAGGTGGAACACGCGTTCACGTAACTGGGCGGGACAGTGCTGCTGATTGGGGCAGCGGATGTCGGCGTCGCCCTCCTTGGCGGGCGCGAGCTCGGTGGCGCATTCGGGGCAGTGCGTGGGCATGACGAATTCGCGTTCGTCGCCGGTGCGGGCGTCGACGACCGGCCCGAGAACCTCGGGGATCACGTCACCGGCCTTGCGGATGGTGACGGTGTCGCCGATCAGCACGCCCTTGCGTTTCACTTCGGAGGCGTTGTGCAGGGTGGCCATCGAGACAGTGGAACCGGCGATCGAGACCGGCGCCATCACCGCGAACGGGGTGACCCGACCGGTGCGGCCGACGTTGACTTCGATGTTGAGCAGCGTGGTGGTGGCCTCCTCGGGCGGGTACTTGTAGGCGATGGCCCAGCGCGGGGCGCGGGAGGTGGAGCCGAGGCGGCGTTGCAGGGCGGTCTCGTCGACCTTGATCACCTGGCCGTCGATCTCGTGCTCGATGTCGTGGCGGTGCTCGCCCCAGTAGGCGACCCGTTCGATGACCGCGTCGATCCCGGTGACCAGGCGGGTGTGTTCCGAGACCGGCAGGCCCCAGGCCGCGAGCGCCCGGTAGGCCTCGTGCTGGGAGCTCGGCCGGTACCCCTCGATGCGGCCGACACCGTGGCAGATCATCCGCAGCCGACGCTGCGCGGTGATCGCGGGATTCTTCTGGCGCAGCGAACCGGCGGCGGTATTGCGCGGATTCGCGTACGGCGGTTTGCCGTCGGCGACAATCTGGGCGTTCAAGGTCTCGAAATCCTCGAGCCGCAGGTACACCTCGCCACGTACTTCGAGCAGCTCCGGAATCGGGAAGCCCTCGGTAGGGGTGAGTTCGGTGGGGATGTCTTCGATGGTGCGCGCGTTGAGGGTGACGTCCTCGCCCGTTCGCCCGTCGCCACGAGTCGCCCCGCGCACCAGCTTGCCGTTCTCGTACACCAGGTTCAGCGCGACGCCGTCGATCTTGACTTCGCACAGGTAGTGCAGGTCCGACCCGGTCTCCGCTTCCACCCGACCGGCCCAGGTCCGCAGCTCGTCGAAGTCGAACACATTGTCCAGCGACAGCATCCGCTCGAGATGATCGACCGCGGTGAATTCGGTCGCGAATCCCCCGCCGACCAACTGGGTGGGCGAATCGGGTGTCCGCAGATCCGGCTGTGCCTCTTCGAGGGCTTGCAGCTCGCGCAGCAACGTGTCGAACTCGCCGTCGGTGACGATCGGCGCGTCCCGCACGTAGTAGCGGAACTGGTGCTCGCGGACCTCGTCGGCCAGCTGTTGCCACCGCACCCGCTGCTCGGGCGTAGCCGCTTGCGCACTCACCGAAACCACGCTGTCACTCACCCACCACAGGTTAGTCGAGCCCACCGACACATCGGCCGATCGTTCCCGCACGTCGCAGCGGTGCGAGAACGATTTTTCCACGGTGCGGCCGACCGGACGCCACGTTCCCCCGGTCACCGGTGATTGCGACCCCGCCGCGACTCGTCCGGGCGCTCGACAGTGAGCGACTCCGGGTCTTCGGCGAACGCGCGGGCGACATCGGCGGCCAGGGCCAAAGCCTTGCGAGACCAGGCGAGCGGGGCGCCCGCCAGGCCGCAGGTGGGGGTGACGAGGACTTGGGTGAGGACGGAACGACGCAAGCCCAGGTCGTCCACGAGTCGCACCGCGGGTTCGGCGGCAGTGCGCCAGGTGAGCGGGCTCAGGGGCGGTTCGGTGGGGATCAGGCCCAGAGCCAGCTTCTTGCCTGCGTCGACGGCTTCGCCGATGTCGTCGAAGTCGGCCGTGGTGATGGTGGCCGCGTCGAAGGACAGGACGGTGGCCGCGGTGCGACGCAGGGTGGGTAGGGCTGGGCGAGACCCGCAGGTGTGCAGGATGACCGGTCCCGGTTGGGCGTTGATGACGACGTCGAGGAAGTGGATCGCCTCGGGACCGGGGAGCGCGCGGACGGTGTTGAGGACACTCGGACCGGTCAGCGATCCGTCGAGCACCGTAGTCAGCTGCGGTTCATCCAGCTGCACAACCACTTTCGCCCCGAGGCGTTTGCCGATCTCGGCGGCGTGCAGGGCAAGGCCCTCGGCCAGCGAGTCCGCGAGGTCGCGCAGCGCACCACGATCGGTGAGGATGCGATGACCGCCGGGCAGTTCGACTTCGGCGGCGAGGGTGAGCGGCCCGACCGACTGGATCTTGATCGCTCGACCCGACCCGACGAGACCCGCTGTCTCCCAGGCTTCCTCGATCGCATCGAGGTCTACGCGCACGAAGTCACGGGACTTGCGAGAGACCGAACCCGGTCGATCGGTGAGCCGGTAACCGCGGGTGGTCGCGTCGAAACGCAGGTCGACCAGGAGCGCGGAGGCGCGCCCGATCATGTCGGCGCCGATCCCGCGTTCGGGAAGTTCGACGAGGTGGGGCAGTTGCGGCAGTTCACCGATGATGGTGGTCGCCGCTTCGAGTGGATCGGTGCCCGGCCAGGAACCGATGCCGGTGGCGAACACCCCGGCGAGCAAGTCGACCGGCTCCGCCGCGGCCCGGTCGTCGGACTGCTCACTCCACAACGTCACGAGCTCAACACCTTTCGTGTCGTTTGGGTTGGTCGACACCGGGACGGCGTCTACCACCACGGACCGTGCGCCGCGGCGGGGTCCATCACCCGTCATCCTGCCGTGAGCCCCGAATGTCAGCGCACCCGCCACGACACGATCAGGCTGACGCCGCCGACGAATCGGACTCGACAGCCGCGGTGCGGTCGGTGCCGTTGATGGTGCCACTGCCGATCACGGTGTCGCCACCCTCGGCATCGGGCAGGTACAGCACGATGGCCTGGCCCTTCGCGACACCGGTGAGCGGCTCACCCAGCCTCGCGACGAAACCGTCACCCTCGGGCTCGACCACGGCGGGCGCGGTCCCACCGTGCGCGCGAACCTGCACGACGCACTCGACCGACGAGGTCGGGCGAACGCCGGAGGTCCAGATCGCGCGGTCGGCGGTGATCACGTCGACCTGCAGGTCCTCGACCGAACCGACCTTGACCGTGCCCGAATCGGGGTCGATTCCGGTGACATAGCGGGGCTTGCCGTCCGCGGCGGTGTGGCTCAGGCCGAGGCCCTTGCGCTGGCCGACGGTGAATCCGTGCACACCCTCGTGATTTCCGAGCACCGTGCCGTCGGAATCGACAAGCGCGCCGGGCCGGATGCCGATCTTGGCACCGAGGAACGCGCGGGTATCACCGGAGGGGATGAAGCAGATGTCGTGGCTGTCGGGCTTGTCAGCCACTGCCAGCCCGCGCTCGGCGGCTTCCTCGCGGATCCGCGGCTTCGGGGTGTCACCGACCGGGAACATGGCCCGCGCGAGCTGCTCCGCGGTGAGCACCGCCAACACGTAGGACTGATCCTTGTCGACGTCGACGGCGCGACGAAGGACACCCTCGTCGAGCCGGGCGTAGTGCCCGGTGACCACGGCGTCGAAGCCGAGCGCCTGCGCGCGATCGGCCAGCGCGGAGAACTTGATCTTCTCGTTGCAGCGCAAGCACGGGTTCGGGGTCTCCCCCGCGGCGTAGGAGGCGACGAAATCGTCGATCACGTCCTCTTTGAAGCGATCGGCGAAATCCCAGACGTAGAACGGTATTCCGAGCACATCGGCGGCGCGTCGCGCGTCGCCCGCGTCCTCCTTGGAGCAGCAACCACGCGACCCGGTCCGCAGCGTGCCCGGGTTCGCCGACAGCGCCAGATGCACCCCGACCACCTCGTGACCCGCGTCCACGGCCCGCGCCGCGGCCACCGCGGAATCGACACCACCACTCATCGCGGCGAGAACTCTCATCAGGCACCTCCTCTAGCGCCGGCCAGGCCTGCGGCCCTGGCCCGATCGATGACCTGCGGGAGCACGGTCAACAGTGTTTCGACATCGGCTTCGGTCGACGTGTGACCGAGGGTGAAGCGCAGCGAACTGCGCGCCTGCCACGGTTGCACACCCATCGCGATCAGCACATGACTGGGCGAGGCGACGCCCGCGTTGCAAGCCGACCCGGTCGAGCATTCGACACCGGCGGCGTCGAGCAGCATCAGCAGCGAGTCGCCCTCGCAACCGGGGAACGTGAAGTGGGCGTTTCCGGGCAGTCGTTGCGCCGGGCCGTTGAGCACCGCGTCGGGCACGGCAGTCCGGACACCGGTGATCAGCGTGTCGCGCAGCGCCCGCAACCGCTGCGTGCGCGCGGGCAGCGCCCCGACGGCATCGCGCAAGGCGGCGGCCATCCCGATCGCCGCGGCCACGTCGGAGGTACCGGAGCGCAGGTCGCGTTCGTGCCCGCCGCCGTGCACCAGCGGAACGCACGGCACATTGCGGCCGAGCAGCAGCACCCCGATCCCGTGCGGACCACCCACCTTGTGCCCGGCCACGCTGAGCGCGGCCAACCCACTCGCGGCGAAGTCGATCGGAATCTGCGTCACCGCCTGAATGGCGTCGCTGTGCATCGGGATATCGAATTCTTTTGCGACAGCGGCCAATTCGGCGATCGGCTCGATGGTCCCGACCTCGTTGTTGGCCCACATCACACTGACCAACGCCACCTCGTCGGCATGCGTGGCGAGCACCTCACGCAACACCTGCGGCGAGACGACACCCTCGGCGTCGACCGGCAGCCACGTGACCTGCGCGCCCTCGTGCTTCTCCAGCCACTCGACAGCATCGAGCACCGCGTGATGCTCCACCGCGCTGGTGACGATCCTGGTGCGCCGCGAATCAGCCGCCCGCCGCCCCCAGAAGATGCCCTTGACGGCCAGATTGTCGCTCTCGGTCCCCCCGGAGGTGAAGATCACCTCGGACGGTCGAGCACCCAGATCAGCCGCGATCGACTCGCGCGCCTCTTCGAGAGACCGACGCGCGGCCCGCCCCGACCCGTGCAGCGACGACGCGTTCCCGACCGCCCCGAGGGCAGCCGTCATCGCCTCGACCGCGGCGGGCAACATCGGAGTGGTCGCCGCGTGATCGAGGTAGACCGTCCTGGGCGCACCGTTGACCGGACCCGAATAAGCCGACTTCATGACCGACAAAGCCTATACCACCGCTGACCTGGTCATCTTCGGGGTCCACCCCTGCTTTCTACGATTTTTCTACGATTTACCCACGATCCACAACACGAGTGGCGGTGAAATATTCCCCGATTCCGACCGTCCGATGGTCTACGACCAGGACAGAGCAGACACGGAGTCACCTCACCGGAACCGCCGTCGCACCTCGGTCTGCCTCATCCGAACCATCACATCCGGGACGATCTGCTGCCTTCACGCTCAGGCAACAACGGTTGGGCTCCTACCGTCGATTCATGATCTCCGCCCCTATCCGGACGGCTGACTCCCCTCGCCGCGCCGCGCGATGGTCAGGCTGGATCCGACCTGGGTGCCCACTGGACCAGCCAAATCCCGCTACAGCGGCTGCCAGGCCCTGACTCTCCACGTCAGTCCACCCCAACGGCACCGTAGATCGGTGTTCGGGAATCGACTGTCTACCGAATTTCGCTCGCGTAGGGCAGACCCACCTCGTCGGGTGTCTTATCGGTCCGGATCCCCCGGAAACTGGGATGCCTCAGCAGACCGTCGCCGCTGATTTCGCAGTACTCGATATCGGCGACGAACACCGGCTCGACCCACCACACGGTCCGCGCGACCGGCGCCGGCGGTGAGTCGTCGAGCGGGCTGGCCTCGCGGCGCACCGTGTCCGGCGCGGCGCGGATGCTGCTCCGCGAGGCCGCGGTGAAACCGGTCCCGACCCCGCCGATACACCGCAGGCGCCCGTCAGAGGTGTGGGCGGCGAGGACCAGGCCGCCGAAGGTGGTGGCGTTGGCGCCGTTGCCAGGGACCGCGCCGACGATCACGGCCTCGGTCGTGAGCCTCAGAACTACCTTCGGCCACGCTGACGAACGCCGACCCGGCTCGTACACCGAGTCGCCACGCTTGCAGACGATCCCGTCCATCCCGGAGTCCGCGGCCGCCCGCAGCAGTTCCTCGGCGCCGGTCTCGGCCAACGACCACATCGGTAAAACCCGTACGCGCTCACCATCATCGAGGGTCAGGTCGGCCAGCTCGGCGCGGCGCGTGCGGCAGGGGTCCTCGAGCAGGACCTGGTCGTCGACGCCGACCAGGTCGAACAGCATGATGCCGACGCGCACCATGTCGATCAGCGCCGGCGTGGGGCGTTGGACGTGCATCCGCCGCTGCAGCTCGCGGTCGACGGTTAATCGGACTGCGATGTGCAACCGTGATCGTGCTGACCTGCGAGAAGTGCTAGGTTCGCCCTGCCCTAGTGTCTCGCAGGTACATCACTCCTGTCGGCAGCGGGATACCAGGAGCCAGACAGAGGTAACCGACACACCCTGATCGACTCGACAGAGAACATTAAGGAGACGGCCGTGCGATTCACCCGTGTTCTCGCTTTGCCCGCAGCCGGACTGCTGCTCAGTTCCGCCCTCACGCTCGTTGCCGCGTCGTCTGCTCTCGCGGAGGGCACCGGAGTCGGCATCGCCGCCTTCAACTGTCCCGAACCCGACGGGCTCTTCCCGTATCCCGGAGACGTGACGAAGTACGTTGAGTGCTCGAACAACGTTCCGACCGTGCACACGTGTCCGAGTGGCCTGAACTGGAACCGGAATGCACAGTACTGCGATTGGCCGAGCAGCGCCGGCGCGGTGGCCGACCGATACCAGTCCGGAAATTTCGTTGACCCCACCGGGTTCCGGTAGTAATCGCTGCGGTATCAACGGAGTTCGGCGTATCCCCTGGTAGGGGTGATCTATCGGTGGCGCCGCCGCGTATTCCTGTTCCTCCCTTGATGCTACGTACGTCGCTTGGCGATTGATGTCGCGAAACGATCGAGGATGAGAGCGCGGCGGTCCTGGGTTCGAGTCTCAGCTCAGAAGTCACTGGCTCGCGGAAAATCGGCATCGCCGCGAGCGGGAAACGGCCATTGCCTACCCGGACTGCTACACGGATCCGTGACGCTATGACCTGCTCCGGCCAGGGACGGACCATTTCCTAGCTGATACGGCTCGGCACCAGGTCATCACGGGCTTGAGACTCGGACACAACCGGGTGGGAAGCGCTACGGGACGCAGGAATCTTTCGAAAGCAGGCGAGATATCGGCCCGCGTCCTGGGTCGGCCTGCATGTCTGTGGGCCGGCCCAGGACAACGAGATAGGGCGGAGCGGAGTGTTTCGGCTCGGTTAGATACCGAAGGGCGCTGCGTAGCGGACGGTGCCGCTGGGCAGCTGTTCGGAGTCGAGGCTCAGTGCCATCAATGCCTCGTCCGGGACATCGATACTGAGCCGGATGCCGTACTCCGACGCGCGGGTGAACCCGAACCTCGGGTAGTAGGTGGGATGCCCGAGAACGATGACGAAGTGCTCGCCCGCCTGCTCAGCGGCTTCGAGCGCGGCGCGGATCGCGGCGGAGCCAGCCCCGGTCTTCTGGTATTCGGGCAGCACCGCGCACGGTCCCAGGCATAGCGCCGGGGTGTCGTCGACATGACAGCGAGTCAGCAATGCGTAACCGACGGGCGCGCCCTCGGGTCCTGCGCTGAGAATCGACAAGCTGTCTATCCACGCCGGATCGGCGCGCAGAGCGTCGACGAGGTCGGCCTCCTCGGCGGTGTCGAACGCGGCGAGGTTGATCTCGCGGATCACGGGGATGTCGCCGTCGGTCTCGGCGCGAGCGGTCCAGTTGTTTTGAGTGCTCAAAACAGTTTCTCCGTTTCAGTTCAGTGAGTCGTTCGGTGTGGGAGGGTGGCCGGTCTGCGTGACTGAAGTGCCTGCCGCAGATGGCGCAGCCGAGAGTTCCCCGGATGCGTGCTGCCACAATCGGTGTCAGCGTTCGCGCTGGCGGTCGCGGAATCGATAGGTCGCGCGCAAATCCCGCGTGATCAATTTCTTGGTTTTACTTCCCTTGCTCGACTCGCGAGCGTTTCCCCGGGCCGCGGCCCGTGCGCTTTCGCGCAGCAGCTTGCGGTACCGGTCGAGCCTGCCCACATCCAACATGCCGGTCACCACGGCTTCCTGTACAGCGCAGTCGGGTTCACTGCGATGTTCGCAATCACGGAAGGCACAGTCTCGGGCGTAGGCCTCGATCTCGGCGAAGACCCGCTCGACCCCGTCCGCGGCATCTTGCAAGCCGATACCTCGCAAGCCCGGAGTGTCGATGAGCACCCCGCCGCCGGGCAGCGGCAGCAGCTCGCGGTGCACGGTGGTGTGCCGACCTTTGCCGTCACCGACCCGAACTTCGCTGGTATCCATATGTTCTCGACCGAGCAGCGCGTTGGCAAGGGTGGACTTTCCCGCACCAGAGGGGCCGAGCAGGACCGTGGTCCCGATCACCGCCTCTGACAGAAGGTCTAGACCCGCACCTGTCGTGGCGCTGGTGGTGAGGATGTCCACGCCGGGTGCCAGCGAGGTGAGGGCGGCCAAGGCCGCGTCGAGATCGTCGGTGAGGTCGGCTTTAGTGAGTACGACGACCGGTTTCGCACCGCTGTCCCAGGCCAGCGCGAGTAGCCGCTCGACCCGGCCCGCGTTCAGCGGTGCCGCGAGCGAGACAGCGATGGCGACGGTGTCGACGTTGGCCGCCAAGACCTGCTGGTGGGAGGTTCGATCCGACGAGGCCCGGGTAATCGCGCTGCGCCGTGGCAGCAGCGCCACCAGTTCCGGCTCCGGGCCCGGGCGCAGCGCAGCCCAGTCGCCTGTGCACACAGTATGCGAGGGGTCGAGGGAGGCTACCGCCGCGCTGTCCGCGCGGACGGGACCCGATGCGGTGATCGTGTCACAACGGCCGCGGTCGACCCGCACGACGCGAGCGGGAACCAGACCAGCGGCCGCATGCTCTACGAACAGTGCTGCGAACGAGTCGTCCCAACCGAGACCGGATAGGTCGGAAGAGGACGGAGAAGATGAATACATAGTGAGACCCTTGGGAAAGGGGCCCCGGCTCGAACGCCGAATCCACCGCGGCTACGAGCCGATCCGGCTCGCGCCGTATCGGCGATGGGAATCAGTCAGACCGGAGCCCGGGACGTGAGGATGGTCCGGGCGCTGCACAGGGCAGCGGTCTTCACCGCGATCATCAACTCACCTCCCAATCTCTCGCACCACATCGAACTCGGACGCACGACCCTAACACCAGACGGCAGTACCCGCCACACAACTCAGGGGCTTTGTCGAGCGCGGCGCATCCCTTCGAGTCGGTCCAGTAACACTTCGAGAGATTCTTCGAATTCATCGGCCGCACGGTTGACCGACAGGTGGTTCTGCAGGCGATACACGTGCGGGTAGTCAGCCAGATCCGATGATTCGTGCAAGCCCGGCTCGGTGGTGGTGATCGGACTCAGGTCGACCCCTCTGGTTGCCACCTCGAGGAGGAGGTGACCGAGGAGAAACGTAGCGAAGGACCGGTAGACCTGAACTGCCTGACGGTCGTCGAAGCCATAGTGAAGCATGGTTTCGAGGAAGGATTCCATCCACTTCATGCTGCGCAGGGGCGGGCACAACCAGGGCGCTTGGGGTGGGCTCGCGGCCATCAGCGGAAACACCTCGGGGTGCTCGATCGCGACGCGGCGCACACCGTGCGCGAGGCGCTGCAGGTACCCCTGCCAGCTGCCACCCTCATCGTCGGGCTCCATCAGGTTCTGCTCGTAGAGCTGGTCGACGAGGTGGTCGACCACCCCGGCCAGCAGGTCGTCGCGCCCGGAAACGTACCGGTACAGTGCCATGGCTTCCACGCCCAGCCAGGAACCCAGACGGCGCATCGTGAGATGCCCCAAGCCTTCTTCGTCGATCAGCGCGATCGCCGACTCCAGGATCAGGATGCGGTCCAGCCGCGGGGAGCGCCGGGCGGCACCGTCCCGTGAATTGTTGTCGCGCAGCTCGGCTCCCGAGTCGATCGTGTCCTCGGTCAGGACGGAGCTCCTGTCAAAATCTTCGGGCGCTGGACTTCCAGCACGCCACCATAACCACAGGATACCGGTGTCGTTCGCGTGGTTCCGGCAAGCCCCATGGATCAGCAGATGGCCACAGACGTTTACAAGATAAACTAGTCTGTGTTTATCTTGTAAACGCCAGTGGAGGAACTGCCTCGGCTCCGGGCGCCGCGCTGACGGCGGGGGTCACGACTGGGCTGGACTACGAAAGGGAAACGCTGTGTCGGATAAAGACAACGGAGTATCGACCGGGCTCGGGGGCATCGTCGAGGGCGTCAAGGGTAAAGCCAAGGAGGTCGCGGCAGCCGTGGTCGGCGACGACTCGTTGCGTCGTGAAGGCCAGGCACAGCAGGACAAGGCGAGCTCCCAGCGCGAGGTCGCGGAGAAGGAAGCCGAAGCCGAGAAGGCCCGCCTCGAGGCGTCGGCCAACGAGGCACGTCAGCGCGCCGCCGAGCGGGACTGACAGCTCGCATCTGTCAGGGCCCGGCCGGTATCAACCGGCCGGGCCCCTTCGACTCGCTGACGGGCGAGTCATGGTGTCACGAGCCACCCGGTTCGGAAAAAAGAGGGATGACCATGGAAAAGCCTGCAATGCTGGGGATGGACAGTGCTGCGCGGACGACGCCCGGCTGCTCCGACCGGCAGTGGTCGGTGCGCGAAGCGGTGCTGAAATGGGCGCACAACGAAGACCAACTCGGCAATCCCGTGCCGGTACTCGGCGCCTTCGTTGTCGGGGCGTCGGTCGGTTGGCCGGGTGAATCGCTCACCGAGGACGAAGTGGTTCGCGCGTCGCTGTGGTTGACACGGATGGGCCTGTTCAACTCCCTCGACCTCGACCCCGCCTTCGGACACCGCGCAACCATCTACCGCCCCCGGATCACGGACGAAGGGATCCGCGTCGCGCGCGGACCCGGCGGAGTTCGCGGCGTTTCCTGGCCGGGCACGACGACTCGCTCACCCCGTCGGCCAGGTCCCCCCTCGTGCGATCACACTCTTCCGCCGCAGCAGACCGGGTAACCCGGCAGCGCAGAACACCTTCAGGGGCCCACCTGTCGTCGAACCGGGCTTTCGACTGGTGACTGCACGCCGTCGACCCTGGAGCTCGGTCCGGCGAAGTCCCGATGACATCTCTCCGGCGCTACGTCGCACACCCGGGGAGCGCGCCGCGCAGCGCGGTGATGCTCGGCCCACCCCGAGTCGACGACGACCTCGCGCTGACCGCGAGACCGAGTAGTAGCCGTCATCAGCACTTTCTCAACGCTCGCGTCCTCGGTCAGGCCGTGGATCGATCCCCCGGGTCGTCGTGAGCGGATCGAAAGCCGCCGACCACGGGGACAGGGCGGAGGGATCGGCGATGACGGCGCCGGAACCGATCTCGGTGAGCAGATCTCGCTCGGTGACGGCCGCTGCCGCGTGCACTCCGCTGAGCATGGCGCCGACCGTCCCCGGCCCCCAACGAGTGCTCGTACCGACGAGGAACAGTCCACCGATCGCGGTGGACGAGCCCGGACGAGTGCTCCCGAACTGATCGACGCGTACTTGTAGCCCGAAGGGCGCTCCGCCGGTGTTGCCGACGAACCGTGTCTGCGTCGCGGGCGAGCCCAACTCCGCGATCTCGATAGTGGACGACGAACCGGGAAACGCCTGTTCCATACGCTCCGCCATGCCGTCGAGCACGATCTTCTTGACCTCTTGATACGTGCTGCTCGTGCGGTATTCGCCGGTCGCGAGGTCATAACCGTCGAAACCCCAGAGTTCGGGCTTGTAGGGGGTGATCGTCTGGACCTCGACTGTCGAGCGGCCCGCGGGCGCGGCCCGTCGATTGCCAGGATCGCGCCGCGACGACGATTGGACGAACATCGGCTGCCTGGCTGCCATCTGCCGCGCCCACTCGGTACCGGTGCTGAAGCCGCTGCCATCGATCAACTCGCGCGACATGCGCATCAGCGACCATAGCGACGTGGCGTCATCCCAGGTAGGTATCGCGAAGTAGTTGCTGTTGGGCGCAACGCCGGTGTCGAACTCGATACCGAAGAACCCGTTGATCAGCGGACGCGACATGGTCCAGCTCTTGACCCGAGCGCGTTGGGCAATCGGCAGGTGCTCCAAGCCGACCAGTTCGGTGAACGTCTTGATGATGTCGGCGTCGGAAACTACGGTCGGCGAGTCGATCGTTTCCCCGTCCGCCAAGCGCACGCCCGTCACGGTTCGGCCGACGACTGTGATCGCGGAGACTCGAGCGTTGGTGCGGATCGCACCACCGTGAGAGGTGATCACTTCGGCGAATCCCGCCGCCAGCATCTGGCCTCCGCCCTCCGGGTAGAACGAGCCGCTGCCGACATAGTCCTGGAGGAAGCCGGCCATCGCCGCGGTCGGAAGCGCCAGCGGTGTCGAGGCCAAGGCTCCGCACTGTACCGACAGCGCGAGAATCGACCGTGGTGAGAAACCGCAAACAGCGAGGAACGCGGCGAAGGGCATGGCCGCGAAGAGAGCCGCTCGGCCCGATCGGGCCAGGGCACGACCCATCGCCGCATGTGACGAAACCGCGGAACGATTGGCGGTCTCACCCAGTCGACGCACCACCGAGTGATAGCGATACACCGCGGCCCGCTCCGTGGGGAACGTGTCGAGCAGACTCGCCAGGTAAGCGTCCCATCCCACCGGTACCGCGAATTCGAACCCCGGTGCGATGATGCGGTCGAATCCGTCCTGGTCCATCGGGAGCCAGTGCAACCGGTCGTCGAGCGCCAAGCCGCGCATGAGCGTCGTGACGATCCCGTCGGGTCCGCATTCACCGAGATAATGGACGCCGCAATCGAATTCCCACCGCCCTTGTCGGCGAAACACGTGGGAGGATCCGCCCAGCGCACTGTACTGCTCCAGGACCAGCACGCGTTTGCCGGCAGCTGCCAAGTAGGCAGCCGCCGATAGCCCGCCGAGTCCTGAACCGATCACGATCGAGTCGTACCGTGCAGGATGCGATTCAGAGGTCGATGTCATCGAATTTCCTTCTGTGCCTGCTGGTCAGTTCGGTGCGTGGATCAGGCAGGTGGTGGTGCCGTGCGCGATGAGGCGTCCCTGTTCGTCGAGCACGCGACCCTCCGCGGTGGCGGTGCTGCGTCCGGCGTGGATCACCGTTCCGGTGCCGGTCAGTCGGACACCATCGGTGCGGACCGAGCGGATGTAGTTCACCTTGAGTTCGAGTGTGCTGTATCCGAACCCCGGGCCAAGGGTGGAGTGCACCGCACAGCCCATCACCGAATCGAGCAGGGTCGCGCAGATCCCTCCGTGCACCGTCCCCAACGGGTTCGCGAACTCCGGCCGCGAGGTGAGGGTGAACGACACCTTTCCGTTCTCGATCTCGGCGCCGTCCATTCCGAGCAGTGACCAGATCCCCGGCAGGTCGTTGCCGGGTGTTGCGAGAGCTCGCAGCAACTCTGCGCCGGCGGGCAGTTCTGGTGTGGCCATAGTCGATTCCTGTCGTTGGTGTCGGTCTCCGCAACCGTGCTGCGGCGAGTCGTGGGCGTGCTCCCCTGGGATCAATCGGGCGGCATCCGATTCATGACTTGTCCCCCTCCTTCCAGCCGAGGAGTACGGATTCATCGGCGGGTTTCCACGGCAGGAAGACGGCGATGGCAACCGCAACGAACAACGACGCCGAAACCGTTACGTAGGACGCGAGCTCGAACCCTTCCAAGGACGCCGACTTCATCGCGTAGATCAGATCGGCCTTCTGTTGCGCGAAAGCGGGATTGGTTGGCCGCTTGACCATTTCGAGTACGGCAATGACGCTTTCGCGAGCGAAGCTCTTCTCGTTCGCTGTCATCATGAAGTCCGGGACGGCATCGATGCGCGGGCCGACCTTGGTCGTGTACACCGACGCCACAATCGATCCCAGCACCGCGACGCCGAGAGTTCCGCCCGCCTCGCGGGTCGTGTCGTTGACCGCCGAACCTGCTCCCGCCTCGTCGAGAGCCACCGACGACATGATCGATTCTGTCGCCGGGCCCTGCACAATCGCCAGCCCCAGCCCCATCAGCACCATCGAGACCAGCACGGGACCCACATACGGGGTTTCCACTTTCACCTGACCGGCGATATACATTCCGATGCTCATCACCACCAGACCGAAGACGATGACCGCGGTGGTACCGATCCTCTGCGCGATCAAGGTTGCCAAGGGTGCACCGACCGCGATAGCCACGGCGAATGGCAATGAATGCAAACCGAATTCGAGTGGCGACAGCTCCATCACGCCCTGGAAGTACTGGGTGATCATGAACAGGAAGCCGAACATGGAGAAGTAGGCCACCATGATCGCCACCGCAGGCAAGGAAAACCGCCGGATCCGGAACAGGTTCATGTTCAGCACGGGGGAACTGGTGCGCATCTCCCACCGGATGAACACCGCGAAGCAGGCCACCGCGAAGGCGAACCCGACCAGGCTGGTCACCGAGAGCCAGCCCTGATTCGGCGCCTCGATGATCGTCCACACCAAGGCGGTGACGCTCAGCAGCGACAAGGCGATGCCGACGACATCGAGCCTGCCGACGTGGGCCGCTTTCGACTCCGGAACCAGGAAGCGGGTAAACGCCAAGATGACCGCGGCGACGGGGATGTTCACCCAGAAAACAGAATGCCAGGAGAAGTGCTCGAGCAGCCAGCCACCGGCGGTGGGTCCGATCGCGATGGCGAAACCGGCCATCGCCGTCCAGGCGGCGATGGCGATCGCTCGTTCTTTGACGTCGGTGAAGATGTTGATGATCATCGCCAAGGTCGCGGGGAAGACAGCGGCGGCGAATACTCCCATCGCGGCGCGGGCAGCGATCACCTGGCCGAGGTCGGTGGCCAGTGCGCCACCCACGGACATGACGGCGACGCCCGCCAGTCCGATCATCATCACCTTGCGTCGACCGAAGCGGTCTCCGAGGTGACCGAACGCCAGCAGCAGGCCCGCGAAGGTGAGCGTGTAGGCATCGACCACCCACTGCAACCCGCCGAAGCTGGCGTGCAACTGCACACCTAGAGATGGCAACGCGACGTTGACGACGGTGTTGTCGAGCACCACGAGCAATTCCGCAGCGCAGATGACGGCCAGGGCCAGCCATTTCGCCCGCCCGGTCAGGACTGGGTTCTGTGGCGCTCGCGCGGCTGGTTCCGCGACAGGTGTGTGGGGCATGGTGGGTTCGACTCCTCGTCGATGCGGTGGGTCGAGCTTCGGGAAGGGTGGCTGCCGGCCCGGCTGGGCACGACCATGGGCTCACCGCGAGCCGACAGCCACGAAGGTGCTGGCGGCGGCGGCTCAATTCCGCGACAGCACCGGCTTGGGGGAAGCCAGAGTCAGGCCGCCATGCGCCGGAGGGGTTCGGATCGGTAGCGGGTGGTGGGCCCGTCGATACCGAGTACCTTCCACAGCCGACGGGAGATGGGTTTGATCTCTCCTCACAAGTGTTCATGTAACTGTCGGTAACACCATCGATAGATTAGTAGAACGAATGGTCTATCGCAAGTGGATACCGCCATGAGATTCACGGATTCGGCAAGCATCGACTCCTTAGCGCGCACCGATCGGTCTACTTTTTGGCCTGCCGCTAGGCTGGTGGCCTGAACCGAGGCGGGAGAGAGTCATGGCTGCGGACGCACGACGGCGCTTGATCGACAGCGCGATCGAGCTGGTCCGACGTCGAGGAGTGGCCGGCACCGGAGTGGCCGATCTGCTGGAGCACAGCGGCACCGCCCGACAGTCGATCTACAAGAACTTTCCCGGCGGAAAGACCGAGTTGATCGAGGAGTCCGTTCGGACCGCGGGGGCCTGGATCGAGCAGATGATCGAGCAGACGGCCGAGACGCTTTCCGCGCCGGAGATGCTGCACGCCTTCGTCGAGTACTGGAAATGGGTACTGGTGAGCAGCGACTACCAGTCCGGATGCCCGATAGCTGCCGCCGCATACTGTGGCAGCGAAGCACCCGGCGCGCGCGAACTGGCCGGCAAGGCATTCCGAAGCTGGGAACGACACCTTGCGGAGAAGGCCATCTCGCAGGGCATACCGGCCAGGACAGCGCAGAGCCTGGCGACCATGACGATCGCGGCAATCGAAGGCGCGGTCATGATGTCGATCGCAGACCGCAGCATCGCGCCTCTCACCCGCACTTACGACCAACTCTGCGAACTGCTCCGGTTCCATCTCGAAGCGCCATGATCACGCACCGGCCCAAGGGGCCTGCGACAAGCGTGGGCACCAGGGAATCGCGACGGCACAAACCCGGAATTCGATGCCGAACAGGCATTGCCCTACGACCCTGACCTGCATCTATGATGGACCGGTTGATCGGTAGTGCCACTCCTAACGAGAGGACCACCATGATTCAGCGTGTACTCGCCGGCGCGATCGTCGCGGCGGGGGTGACAGGGGCGGCCCTGGCTGCGCCCGCCCAGGCTGTCGAAATCCATTCCTCGGTAGCAGATCAGATGGCGACGTCGGTCTTGCTGGAGCTGAGGCATGCACCTGCGCCTCCCCCACCTCCGCCCCCGCCTCCGCCTCCACCGCCCCAATGACGCCAGTGTGGATCAGTTGAGATAGCCCGCTGTGCCCCGGGCCGGGGGGGGGGGGCCGGGGCGGGCCGCCGAGGCCGGGGGGAGGCACCCCCCCGGCGCAAAAACAAATAACCCATGGAATGAACGCCCG